>JAGLDC010000010.1 GCA_023145965.1 bacterium
GAGGATGCTCTTTATTAATATGTTTTCGTCCTTAAAATCTGGTTGTTTTGACAACTCGAATGAGTAGCGCTCTTCGATTTTTTCTGCTTTAGGCATACCTGCCCTGGTCCAGCTAAAAACGGGACGCCAGCTTCCTATTTCATCGCAATCGTATGGACAGAGGTCTTTCGGCAATTCCCCAATAGGCTCCAGCAAATGGAACCCAGTTATCGATTCCCTTTCAAAGCTCACTGTAAACCTATGTCCTGAAAGTTGTTGCTCGAATACGCCTTCGAGGTAAGGTGTATAAGCATAGTCGAAGAGTAAATGTCCCTTTGCCAGTGGCAATTTAAATCCTAACCCCAAACTCGGGGCAAATATACTCTTACCGGTACGCCAACCGGTGCGAAACATAAGCCTATCTATGAAATCGATTTCTACGCCGCCGCCGTAAGTTAGATCGCCTTCACCAAAACGGCGAACAGAGCCGAGGATGTTAATGTCTCGAATAGTCCCCTCTCCTTTATAAGCGTGCCAGCCCCCTCCGGCTTCGATAGTCATGGGAAGATTTTCCTCCTCACCCGACGCTCCTCCGCCATTCAATGTAAGTTTCAGCGCTGTAATCCTATCGACTCGACCAGCTAAACGGAATCTTGGGTGCGGTTCGAAGAAAAAACTCCCACCAACACCGAGGCCCCCTCCAGAAGCATCAGCTATGGTGCGATATACGTATTCTGCATCGGCTCCCACGCCGAATTGGACGTTCTTCATCGGATGCGTTATACGCCATCCCACGCCTAAACGACCGGCGATATCCGTTGCGGAAACTTCCGATTGACCGGTATAACCGGGAGTCGTAATCCACTCGTCGTTATCCCAATTACCATATCCAAGCCAGGTGCCTCCAACGCCGAGAACGAGCTTTTGGCGATAAATCGGAATTGCAATTCCAAACCGGGCATAGTTGGTTTCCATAATCCAGCGGCTGTATGTGCTCGTTAGAGCCATCGACCATGTCTCGGACAGGGAGGAGGGATTATCGAATATCGAATTACTCGATGTTGTCCGTAAAAATCCCGTTTCGCCCAAAGCGGCGCTGGCGGCGTGACCGTCGATTCGCAAGAAATCCGCCCCGCTTGTTTCAGTGCTGCTGGATTGAGCCAACGCGATAGATAACACAGAGAAAATAAAAAGCGCGATTATAATATTCTTTTTCATATCTATCACCCTCCTTTAGCGGACAACCGCAAGTTTGAATGTGTATAACTCGTCTCCGGCTTCAACCAAAATACCGTAGACCCCCGAGTTAACGGAATGCCCCATATCATCCGTTCCATCCCAATAGAACTTAAACAGCCCCTGTCCGAAGCTTTCATTTAAAGGTTCCGCGACAATATCACCGGAGATGTTTATCACTCTCACCTTCACATTACTCGCGTCGCATTGAGTGATTTCTATCATTACTTCATCTCCAGTATTTATCTGGTTTTTGTCTATTCGAACACGACAGGGAGGTCGTCGCACATTGAACGAACAACTGTCCATGTAGAAAATCGTCGAATCCATGAAATCGTGGCGAACTTGAACATAAACCCAAATTTCTCCAATATCACATCCCGCCGCGAGCTCGGGGAATATTATCGTATCGGCTAAATCTGTTCTTTCTAAGAATTGTCCGGCATGATTCGCAAATGGCTCCGGCAGTGAGCCTTCAATGCACGAACTCTCGAACCAAGCATCCCAATTCTCCGGTTGTGTCGGCAATGGACAAGAAACACTAATAATCGCAGTGTCTCCGGGCCATTGATTGGAATTGGCAAGATACTCGCAGATTATACTCGGGTCGGGAACGAGTTTTACGACAACAGAATCGCAATCGCTGTTATTCGTTGGATCGACGTCGTCCCCGCATTCGATGGTTACGCAATTTACAATATACGGCGATGGACCGTTGTTGAGTGTATCCGCGTCATCTGTAACCTGAAAAGAAAATTCGATGATATAATTGCTTCCGAAAACGATGCTATCCGGTTCGATTTCCCAAACGATGCTATTACCACCGGAATATGGGGTTGTCGGCGAAATGGATGATGTAATAACGGTTCCGGCCCACGCTGGAAGATAATCGGTTATTACGACAGGATCACACGAACAGATCGCATGACCGAGGTTTGTTGCGCTTATGCGATAATTTATCACAGCGCTTGTTTCAGCATAAAGAACTCCGAATAGCGGGTCCAAAGGCAGTCCGTATGAATGTTTATTGATTGTCAATTCGCATTCCGGGCTACAGGTTTCATATTCCGAAGTGTCTGAATCGCTTAGAAGAAGGCCGAAAGTCGATTCATTTTGTAATTCGACCATCGCAGTAAGCGTGTCTAATCCACCATCCCAGCGCGAAGTAAATTGCATGATATAGACATAGCTGGCGGCGTTGCAGAAAAAGAGATAAAGCGGTTCCATCTCATCGGGGCTATCGACATCGCGGTATAGCCCGCCCGTTTCCATAGCCAGATTGGAGAGGAAGAGCGCACTTGAAGAACTAACACTTATACCGATTGTGAATAATGGGACATGTAGAAGACGCGATAGATCGGTAATTTCAACTTCAGTAAACTGATAAACATTCTCTTCACCATCTGTAAAAAGGATAACAATGTGCCGAAATCCCACAGGATCATTCTCAATAAGGATAAGTGCAGCATTAATAGCGCCGAGGATGTTAGTAGAGCCTGTTCCCCCAGTATAATCATCTGAGTTAACTGCCGGTAAGACAATTCCGGCGGTGTCATCGCTGAAATCGCATTTGACTTCGACATCAGTCCCGAATTTGATGATCGAAAATCGCTCTGCGCAAAGAGTATCAAGAACATAATTTGTTACTGAAGCCTCAGCTAACGCACGAGCAGAGGAATCCATCGAGCCGCTGTAGTCCATAACGATTGCTACAGATAGGGGCAGAATATCTTCATCTGCGGCGAACATTCGCAAAGGGTCGATAATGCGTAAATTCCACCAGGAGCCACCTTCACATTTTTTTAGGTCACTCCATTCAGTATATGGGTCATTCCAGCAAGCGTGAGCTAAATCTCTAATTGGATATCCATTCTGGTCCGTAACGGAAATAAATGCAAGCATGGATTCGCACTTAGCTGAATAAGTCACATCGCAAAAGTCGGTAACATCATCACCAGTAAGCTGAACTTCTATTATATCGACATTTATCTCCGTAATTCCGATACAAAGGTCATCGTATTGAGAGTTATTTGTTTCGTCGCTTTCTTCGACAACATTATTCGCATCGACTTCAGCGCAAAACTCGATTGTATCACCACAAGTAGGATTAGCTATCGGAACCGTCCCCGAAATGGAGTTGCCTGTTGACAAGGAGAAATCCGATATCGTCTCAGTTCCTATCAAAGCTCCATCGGAAGTGAATTCTATGATGAGGGGGTCGGCATTAGCAATACCTGTCCCTGCGTTGGTGACCATCCAATCGAAGCTAACCGGCCAACCGCAAGAAATACAATCATCACCATAAGGCGATTCCACCGAAATCACAAGGTCGGGCATTGTCAAAGACCATCTAAGCGTTTCTCCACAGATAAAGCTCGAAGGCGGGTTAAGAACTATATCTTCGATTGGTTCGAGCGGGGTCCCAGTCCATAAAATACTCGGATCTGCATCCCAAAGAACTCCTCCGAGAGCATAGAAACTGACATTTGGAGTACCATCGTTTTCTTGGAAAAAGACCGAGCATGTCTCACAAGTCTCATGAGCTAAGTCGATATTCCACCGATATATGCGCCAACCGTCATAAGAACCGCCGACTATCGTTTCAATTCCATCACAGGTAGGTTCCGTGTAGTCGTAGAGAGCTATTGCGTCTGGCGGAAGCAGAATATAGAAAAGGCAATCATTCGCATTCACAACGTTATAAGGGTAGTTACATCCTTCAAGCTTAATATACATATCATCGCCTGAAGAAACCGATATTTCCGTTCCCTCTGTTTCACCGACTTTTGATATCCGAGCTTCGCATGTCAGACCGGGGCGACATTTCACAACTACTCCATCCGAAAGATCCGCCGTTTTAGTCGGATCGCTGAAATCGCTCCATGCTTGCGCAAATGCCGTCAGATTCACATCGTTAGGATAAGACCCGCAAATATCGCCCCTTACTTGAAGCGTGCAGATGATCGTTCTTGCAGCTGAATAATCTATCTCATCGAAGGTCCAAGTGGCATAGGTGGGCGTATTACTGAAACCGTGAGGCAAATATCCCGCAACACCTTCACCAATAAAATCAGCGTATAATTGAGGAGTTTCAGGTGGATCGACCCACATATTTGGGAAAGTGAGTTGGACGCGAACGTGCCTTTGAGTTGTCGCCGGAAGATAGACATTCTCTACACGAACTCTGTATTCTATCGAATCCCCTTGAAAAACTTCGTCTGGATCCAATGAAGTATTAACACCCCAGTGGTTAACCGCCTCGAATTTGACACTGAAGTAATCGCTTTCATCGACAGTTTCAGCAAATACATAGCCGAAACATACAATTAGTAGAACTAAACAAATGATCGTCTTTTTCATTTTCCAATCCTTTCATATGAATAACAAAAATAATATGCTTTTTCATAAACTCCAAACACATTTTTCACCTTTTCTCCAACCACCCATGGCCCTTGTCTTCCTTGAATTCTTTTGTTAGTTTTATCTCGCGGGTGGCGCCCGTAGCGTCGCGCGGCCCGCGAAATATGGTTTCAATTTGAGCGGGCGGTTCCGTTGGTGAGGGTCTTGTGCCCTCACGCTTGCAGGCACCCACAAGGAGCACCCCTACGGGCATTGTCCCCGTTGGCTGAGTAGGCGTTAGTTGTATCGAAGCCCGCATTGCCTTCGCGACCTTGGCTACCAATTTTGCTGTAAGATTCATCGGTTCGGCGTCAGCGTCTCCGTTCCCTGAGCCTGTCGAAGGGCACGGCGGATCGAGTATTATCACGCGCATAAAATCCTCGCCAAGCACAGCGCCCACCACCGCGCGCATCGAGATCGGGTCGGTCGCCCGGGCAATGCCCGGGAATGATACGCTACGGGCAAATAGATTTCGCCAAATTAAGTAAATTTGCGCGGCCCTTCGCGGGCGATTCATCCTGAATCGCTCGATCGAGCGGAATATTTTCGCCTGCGGAGCGAATCGGTCGAAGCCGTTTGTGTCGGCCATGCCGACCGGCAGAGGCGCATTGGGAGGAGCTTTTGACAGCCCTCTCCACCATCCCATGGAAAATCCCGGAACTCGCTTAGTACAAACTTATCGAGTTCCAGATTCTCGAACATCGCCTCGAACAGTGGGAACTCACCCTCATCGAGGTTTACGATGACTTGATTATTTTCTGCCGTAATATTCATAACCGAGAATAAATTTTTGCGGGTGGTAAGGAGATCGTATTACACACGACAACACAACCTTAAGGCTACACACCGCAGTTTATCTCAGAATAATATCCCCTCCCGCTTGAGTCAAGCGAAAAATGTAAATATTATTATTTACTGCAAACTTATATTATATCGTTCTTTAGGAGAATAATATATTATAGTTTTCGGCGGCATTTCTGCAAAACATTTATTAATAATTGTCTCCTGATTCCGATTCACCGGCATATCTATGGCGTAAGATGCGCATCGGTAAAGATGATATTCCGCGCAAAACTAATATTTATGGGAATTACATACCATCAGGTATTAACACAGCCTTTTGGTACATATATATAGCAGAGAATAAATTTGAGTAGATATTTTTTTAAATATACGAATATTTAAAATATCATGGATGCCGCTTTTTTCTGTCGAGATTCCTGTATCGAATCGTATCGAGAACGCGACTCTGCAGAGTTTTAGGCTCGGTAAAATACCCGTCTTTTGAATCGAGTTACAACCTAACATGAATTTATAGAAAATTTAGGACTTGACTTATGCGTGCCATATTACTTTTTTTCGGACAGATATTTTTTCAGCCAATCAATAATAAATTTGAAATGTCACTATATTGACACAGGTAAAAGCGACAATTATGCTCTTTTTGTCCATTTATGTCCACTTTTGTCCATATAACAAGCCTGCCAAAAGCTTATATATTATATGCTTTTGCCCGTTGTTTATAGAACACAGGTTGACGTGCGGGTTCGAGTCCCCCAAACAGCATAAAGAATAAAAAATTATCGGTGGTTTTTTCAAACCACCGATAATTTTTTATCGAGAACAAGACTTGAACCCTCAAACATCTCGGCTCGTGAGGTATGAATAATCCAAGCTTTGGTACGCTCTCTTAGACTTCAATCTGGGACTGTGGCAATCTATTATAATGAATAGCAATCGGGATAGGTTTCTGGCGAGAGGTCTATCGGTCTCACGGCCTCTCTCGCATCGTCGGTTATTCCTCGATTGCCAAAAAGAATTTATCCGCTAAGTAGGGCTACTGATTATATGGCTGACTACTGCGTTAGATATACAATCTCATTCTTCCCATTCGTAACAAAAAGCGACCATAGATATGCCCGCCAAAACGAACATCTCCAGAACAATAAAACATATTTTTATTTTACTTGAGTATTATAACACTATTATTGATTGCTTTCATTCGGATTAGATAGATCCTCTACTTATGTGCAAATTCTATATGCCCCCTTGAAAAGCAATTGACACTTGATTTGCAATCAGCTCAATAAGCAATATAAAAAACCTTTTTCCATCCTTTTTATTACTTACAACAGCTAATAGACTAGTTATTATACTACTCTCAACTCATTTCATCGATAGCTGTATAACCAAATTCAAACAGTAACGCGTGCTGACTGAAAAACCAAATCGAGAAGCTTTTTGTTTTCTATGAACTCATACCAATTGAGAGCATGATTGAACGGTAGTCTGCACAACGGGCAAAATACCCCATCAGTTAGACTTTTGCTTGTAATAGGCCCGCAAACCGGTAACTTGGTTGGATAATTGCTAGCGCGTTCTACAAGCATTTTTATTCGTGTATCGAATACATCTCCCTCCGCAACCATAAATCTTACCATTTTCATCTTTGCCATAAATTCTTTATAATCGTTCTGTAGAATATTTTTGCATGAATGCCATCGATTGTGGAAATTAACATACTCGTTTTTCAACATGTTAAGAAACAAATCTAAAGCGAATTTTTGATCGCAATCCACAACAGACTCATCCTGTTTGAGAATAAGTTCTCCGATATTTGGACAAAGATCATTACTCCAATTGCGGTAAAACCTGCCCATTCCATAGGACCAAACAGCAATTTCATTGATGATTTCTTTTGATAGGATAATTTGATTTTTCATAGTAATATAATTTAAAAATTTATTATTCTTTAAAAATTATATTGAGCAAACCGTTGGCGTAAATACCCTATACAGGGTATTTTGAGTGGATATTTATGGTTACGTTAAAGGCTTTACTTGTCTATTGGAGTCAAATTATGAATAATTGCATATTTTACTAATCCTGCTATGTTATGAATATGTAGTTTTTTCATAATATTTTTTCTGTGCGTATTCACGGTCGTTTCGTCTATATTAAGTATAGTCGCAATTTCTTTAGTCATTTTGCCTTCTGAAATAAGCTGGACAATCTCTCTTTCACGATGAGTTAATATAGAAGTACCGTCAACAATATTTCCATCCCATAAGTTAACGAGATTCTTAATTATTTTCTTGGATAATCGAGGACTCAAGTAAAAATTCCCGGCTTGAACCTCGTGAATAGCCTTGACCAATTCATCGAAAGTGTCGCTTTTTGGTAAATATGCCACAACTCCAGCCTTATACATCTCGAGAATAAAGACCTCATCGGTATAGGTCGAAAGTGCAATTACATTTATCTCATGATTCCTTGAAAGGATGGCACGAGTGGCATCGATACCATTCATCTCTTTCATAGTGATATCCATAATCACTATATTGGGATTAAATTCAGTGCACAATTCAAGGGCCTCTCGTCCATTTGAGGCCTCTCCAATTAATTCCATATCCGCTTCTTGGTTGATTAAGCTTTTAAGACCGTTTCTGAATATAGCGTGGTCATCGGCAATCAATATTTTAATCAAAATCACGACCTTTTTCGAGTTTTAAAGATATCACAACCTCAGTTCCGAATCCTCTAACTGAATTAATATGCAAATGTCCTCCGAAATTTTCAAGCCTTTCAATAATACTAAATATCCCAAAGCCTCCACTTCGTTTATCCTCTTTGTATGTTTCAACATCGAATCCAATGCCATTGTCTTTCACTGAAACAACGAGCATCGGTTTAGAAAAATCCAATCTAACTTCTGTTCGAGAGGCTTTTGCGTGTTTAACAGCGTTCACAAGTAATTCTCGTATGCTCCTATAAAGGAAAGATTTTGTTTGATCGTTAGCCCTAAATCCATCCAAATTGCACTCCAAAAAATATCGCATACCAAATTGAGATTCAAAATCTTCATTCAGTTTTCTAAGTGCCGGTTCAAGACCAAAATGTCTTAAAATTGGCGGACTTATCTCGAAAACAAGCTTATTTGTTTGGTCGATAATATCGTCGAGCTCCGAAAATAGTCCAATGCTCTCTCTGCTATCAGTATCATTGGACAAAATATATCTTTTTAAGAAAATTTTCAATGCTGCTAGCGAAACACCAATTCTATCATGAATCATCTCCGCGATAATATGCCTCTCCCTCTCCTCGGTTTTAATGAGATCTATATTTAGTTTCTTCAGCTTATTCTCCCTTTCTTCGAGAGCTTTCAGAGTCCTTTCCCTTTCTATTGTAATTTTGAAAAATCTATAAAAAAAATAGGAAACTAAAACACCTGCGCAAATCGAAGCAAGAATAAAAAAAGGTTTTATGAGAGTCTGCGTATCCAAATCACTCCCCCTAACCAAATACCAATCGAGGCTATAGTCATGTAGTTTGTAAATTCATAGTTATCAATAAATCCATGAAGCAAAACGCATGTTATAAAAAGCTGTTCGGTAAAATATACCATCAACCCGATTATCACTATCATGCCAACCAGTAATTCCTCGCTCCTGCCAAATTTTATAGCCCTAATCATAAAAATCTGGCAGAGGATTATCTTTATGATGGAAATCGTATAATCGACGATATTCAGTGGTTGAAAACTCTTTAATAATAGACTTAAAACTGAACCCGTTACAATAATAAATATTGAGAGTATCAGACTGATCAACAATATTGGGGTTTTTTTTAAATATATTAATCCTATTTGTGCAACGATAATTAGTTCGTATATTAGAAGTAAGGCGTGAGAAATAAGAAAAATATAATTTGAACCGGATGAAATTAACATGACAATCTCTGTCGCCAATATTAATAATATATATCCAATAAACAGTTTTATCGTCAATATAGAATAATCAATATCTAAACGCGAGTTGCCTTTAACTTTGAGATGCCTGAAGCTTGAAAGCAATCTTAACCACAAAAAAAGCGTTACCCCATAAAACAAATATGTCGCTATAACAAACATAACCAAATTTCAATTAAAACATCCTCAATAACTTAATAATATAATTTGTCCTTTTTTATTCTCCAAATGCTATTATTCTTATTGTTCTATAATTAGCCTAAAAATATCATTATATAGAAAGAGTGATTGCTTTTGGATAATATAATTTAGATAATAATTTATGATTTGTATGAATAAGAATAAAAACATATCCGAAATAAAGCGCGTAACCTGGGTCGGCGTAATAGTTAACCTCGGATTATCAATACTCAAATTCATCGTGGGAACAAAAGGCAACAGCCAGGCTGTTATCGCCGATGCTTTCCATAGTGTCTCAGATATCTCGACCGATCTCGCTGTTATATTTGGAATCAAATTCTGGTCCGCACCTCCAGATAAAAATCACCCCTTCGGACATAAAAAAATTGAGACAATAATCACTGCTGGAATAGGATTAGTCCTCACTATTGTTGCATTTACACTAGCTTATAACGCCATTGTCTCCATAGGAGAAAGCCATGTCCAACAAACCAGCTGGATAGCCCTTATCGGCCCTATTCTATCCCTTGTTCTCAAAGAAATCCTTTACAGGTGGACAATCGCAACAGGGCGCAAAACAAGATCTTCAGCCGTGATCGCCAATGCTTGGCACCATCGTTCAGATGCGATAAGTTCGATACCTGCCCTTATTTCGGTTATCGCGGCCTCGATAAATCCAAAATGGTGGTTTGTCGATCATATTGGAGCTATCGTAATCTCGATATTTATATTCAAAACCTCTTATAATATTTTAAGCCCTGCTTTAGCTGGATTAACCGATCATGGAGCAACTGAAAAAGAACGTAGTGAAATTCATGATATAGCGTTATCTGTGAAGGGCGTCGAGGAAGCCCATGCGATAAGAACGAGGCGCTTAAGCGACAGTATTTTTGTCGATATGCATATCCTCGTCGATCCGGCGATGACCGTTTTCGAAGGCCACGAAATCTCCGAAAAGGTCAAACTGGAGATATTAGGAAAAGGACCCAATGTGATCGATGTAGTCGTTCACATCGAGCCCTCGAATGATAAACCGGAAACCTAAGTCAGGTTATTCAGAGACTGCGGCTTCCTTCTTCGCTTCCTTTCTTTCTTTTTGTTTCTGAATGGCCTTTTTCACACCAAACCGTATAATAATATACATCACAAGGCAAACGCCACCCAATATCCAGGTAATAGATATTGCCGATGAGCTAACCGCAAGCACACCGGTAAACCATGTTAATACTAATATTTCGATAAGCCCCAGGATGATAATTTTTAACAAACCCTTACCAAAACAACGAGCACTTTCGCTAAATTTTTCAAAGAATCGAACGACGACTTTAGCGAAATAAAGGAAAGCAAAGACTGCTAAAACAACGACAAGAAAAGTAAGCACATTCTTGATGCCCCTTTTGGTGAAGCTAACTTTGACTTGCGGGAACGGTCCCTTCTCATCCTCGGGGATGATGAATTTTTGGAAGCGGTGAAGCGCTCCGACCTCCGGTATCTGGATTTTAACCGGCAGGACGCCCCTCTCGGTTGCTCCATAAGATTGGACAACCTCTTTCAATTCCTCTTCATACTGCACCTGCGATTCGAGCATTTTATCCATCGATCTGGCTTTCGCCGCCATCGGTGCTGATACATTGGATTCTGCACCCATATATTCATCAGCAGTAGCGCGAATTCCGTGACCACTCATGCCCCCCATCCACCCCTCCTCCATGTTGCCGCCGAAACCTGTATAAGTGTAGCCATAGGGCAAATACAACGAAAGATTGATGGTGCTCACAGGAACATCTATCTTAGGCAATAGAATCGAGCGTTTTCCAAAAGCTCGTAGGTTCTTTCCTTTCATAAAATAAACTACTTCAATAGGGAAACTTGCAGCATCTGCGCCGCCGCGCGATTTCTTCATAGGGATAAGTATTCTGCCTTCGTCACCCTTGCCCGGTTTAGCTGGATTTCCGCTAACAAAAAGCGACCAGAGTTCGGCATCCTCGGGAAGCTCCATCGATAGAAATTGTTTCAGGTTATTGCGGATGTCATATGTCCCGCGGACAATGTAGTTGCCTTCGGTCGTGAGAATTGCGACAAAAGCACCGTTATCCGCCGTTGCGACTTTGACAGGCATATCCTCGTGCCTTTCAATATCGAGAACAATTCGATATGGCGTTTCGAGATATTTGAAAGCAAGAATTATAGGGTAATTCGCGCGACTCCACAAAGCCTGAGGAACTTCGGAACGATCGATTCGAGAAGCTACTTCAAGCTCTTCCTTTTCAAGTGAAACCTCGACATTGGTCGTGGCCTCTACCCCGATATATCCCTTCTCCCTTTGAACGGAAACGCATGTCACCACTGGAAGAGCAACAATAGCACTAACGCCTTGCATTGATCTCTCAAAATCACATCCTATAGCAACCGTCCCGCCTGTAGGGAATTTCAGATAGGCGTTGATAACACTCTCCTCACCCTCTTCGCTAATCTTCCAATCTCGGAGATTACTCGAACGAACATCGAGCACACGGACATCGTTCGGCACCTTAAAACGCACAACATCAATCTTGCCCTGAACAATGGAATATATAAGGTCAGCATTGCCTTTGACCATTCCCTCGCCCACAGAATACAGAAGCCTCAATTCAGAATAAACAATTGGCTCTAAATCCTCCACCTCTTCCGGTGGGAGTTCCTTCATCCACTCGCAAAAAAGATAATCCGTTGTAGGGATATAGGCTTCGACCGATGTTTTACCGGCGTAAGCCTTTTTAGTTAAACTGCTGGCCGGATTGAACTTAACATCCCAATCTGCACCGGGAACTTCGAGTTTAAAAAAAGTCGAGCTGGTTTGGGGCAAATTCAAACGAAAATTCGTCGTATGTTCCGCTATTTCCATTATAAAACCAGCTGAAAAAGAAAATTTCCCGGGGCCTTTGATAATAAGCGTGTGTTTACCATAACGCGGAACAAGCGGCGCGAATTTGCCATCGAGAGATGGGCGTTTCAGTGGAAGGTTCTGATTAAAAAGCTGAACCTCGACATAACCCTTCTTTAAAACGACGATGGAAATCTCCACAGTTCCTGAAAGTGCATTTTCCTGAACAATGGTCTCATACTCTGCATAGGGAATTATGTAATCTACCGGTGGAGTAAATACCGTAGTATCCGTGATCATGGACATCTCGATGAGAGTTCTAAGCTCTGCCCAAGGAATATCCACATTCGTTTTCGGTAGCGATGGCAATGTATCGCTTGCAAAAGCAATTAGCGAAAGAAGCAATAATAGTGAAACAATAATGGCTTTGCGCATGATCCCTCCCATGTGTTATTTTTATGAATATACGAATTAAAATTTTATCTCAAAACGATAAACCTCATCATTGCTCTTTAATTCTTGTAAAAATATCATATTAATTCAATACTTGGAGGTAAACACAAATAAAATTATCGATAGTCCTAAATTCTGTCCCAAGTATGATACTTGAAACAACGATAATCCTAAAATAAATCCGCCATAATAAAGGAAAATTCCAATTCCTAGGTGAAATGAAGTCCAGGATTAGTTTATTTAATATACTTGATTATAATATTTTTTATAGCTAATTCCGTGCTGTAACCGGGAGCGATATTCACTTCTACATAATAATGGAATTCGTCGTTCTTGACTATTATTGGTGTTTCAAAAAGCAAGTCTATAAATCCAACGCCCCCAGCATCGTAGGATGATAGATCAGCTAAAACTCCATCATCGCACATGAGGTTAATTTGCACATTGCTATCTAAAACACCGTCATGCCAATTGGAGATCACAGAAATAAGCTTTGCACCATCGGAAATGTGAATAGGCGCAAACATAATTAGTGGTTCTATCGAGCCTTCGTTAAAGGCATAAGTCGCGTTTAATCCAAGTATGCCAACATCGGGTTTCTGAAAATCCTCGGGATTCACACGATAGAAAAGCGTCTCAGCGGAAATTACAGTTCCCGTAATATAGAGATCACCATCGATACGAGCATTACCAATAACTTCGAATTTCTCGGTCGGGAAAGTCGTCCCAATTCCTACCTTCCCTTCCAGATCGATTATTAAACGAGTTTGTTCAGTTCCCAAATCTACTATATTAAAATTGTCCGCTGGACCCCACATCGAGCTTCCATCATTAGTTATTAACCACTCTCTATCGCTGGAAAGGGAAATCATCGGAGATATGTCACTTGGGCCAAAAATCCTTAAAACTGGTGAAGTTGCGTCGTAAACACCGAGTTTAGCATTTGGGGTATCCGTTCCGACACCGACATTTAAGGCCATATTGCTTGGATGGATCGCCGAGTTCGTAGCATTAGACATCCACAAGGCTGGTTCTGGCACCCCAGGAGTTTTTATTGGTTTTAAAAAGTAAATAGTATCACCTATCGAAGTGACAGTATCGACCACTACTTTATTAGCATAAAGGCTATCGAGATTTATTGGTGCTGAAATAATCATATCTGAGGAGTGTATTTCCTGAAGGCTAATATCCGTGCATGTTATCGATGAAGTCACATCGATGTTATCCATAAAATAAACCGATCTCCCAATCCTAGAGTCTATCGTATCCACAGCAATAGTAACTGGTGCAAGGACATCCAAAACCCAAACTGTATCGTTTGTTCCTTCGAGCGTGTCGGTTCGAATATACCTATCGATATTTATCGGTGCTGTGAAATCGATCAACTCACCTGCAGGTGAGTTTTTGCCAATTTGGTCAACAAATAGTGAACTCACACTCAAGGGATCTGGAACAGAAGCAGTGGGATAGTCCCAGTGAACAGAATAACCATCGCTCATAAGAAATTGCCCTGCGGTTCCAAAAGATTCACCATCGTTAATGCCTGCATTAATAGTTAGGCCTCCGTTAAATGTGGATTTACCGTATATATTGAGAGCTTTGCTCTCTGGGAAATCTGAAAATCCATGGACATTCAATGCGTAATTTGTAGTATCAATAGAGAAAAAATCGGCACCCATCGACGAAGAGAGCATCCCTTTGATGTTTGCATTCGCCGACGCAACCACAGAACCGTCTCTTTCAACAATAAGAGAGGAATTACCAATTTTGATAGGTTTAGTAGAAGCCATTCTAAAGGTATCGAGTGAAGAGTACATCCATGTACTATCACTAGCAGCAACATCAGATAGCCAGATCGCTCGTTTACCCTCGGCGAATACAAAATCACCTGAAATTGTATCTCCATTCTTCGAGAGGAAATTCCCCCCTTCGCTCGTATCGATAAAAGCCGCAAGAGTATCCCAAAGTTCGCTCCAATTTGCGAGATAAACCCCAGCCATTTCGATACCATCCCCAACTCTAAGTGTATCGCCGACTATCAGGTCGTGGGTTGTCTTAATAGTACCTCCCGGATCGATTATCAAGGAATTCATACACATCTTTATCGGAATGTTGGAACTCATCCGAACAGTATCTCCATCATTATAAATCCAACTGCTATCAGCACCATCGGGGCTTCTCCAAACCGAGCGCGCCCCAAGGGCGTGAAAGAGGTCACCTTTAATAGTATCTCCGTATATAGAGACAAAATCCTTCAGTGTGTCGAAATCGGTAGTCGTCGCCCAACTCGAGCTATCCGCCCAAACCGGGCGATCTGTTGTATCCATATATGCTTGAAGTGTATCCCAATTCGTGGCCGGCCAGGAATATCGATAAACTCCACCCAGTTCGATACCGTCTCCTACGCGTATAGTGTCACCGACAACAAGCGAGTGTGTTGCGGTTATAAGACCATTAGTGTCGGCAATTATGGACTGCATGCACATTTTAAGAGGCATGGTAGAACAAATATGAAAGGTATCGTCAGCGGCGTAAGCCCACCCACTATCTGTCATCCCCGGATTAAACCAAACCGATCTTTTTCCGTAGTTATGAAAAATATCGCCGTATATACTATCACCACTAATATGAACAAATTCGTCAGCATGTGTCGTGTCGATATAGGCATTAAGGGTATCCCAATGAACACTTCCCACAAAACCAGCTGAATCAGCAAATACTGCGGTATCGGCATAGATAGCCCTCATGGCAAGCATGTTATAGGTCACCGGAATCCGTGGAATCATGACATTACCTTCGACTTTGACCTCTAAGAAAAGATCCCCTCTGAGTTCTTCGCCATCAAGATCAGCATTGAACCATGCATCGAAAAGGCCTTTGGTAATAGGGATACTAATAACCGAATCGGAACACATAGGAATACTCGACCCAGGGGAATCATAGATTCCGAATACAATATCAACAGTATCGTTCACACCGATACCGGTCATACCTGTGAGTTTACCTTGATAGTTCAATGTAACTGCAATTAGAGGAAAAAATATTAATAATAGGACCAAAAACTGATATCTGTGTCTCATCCTGAACCCCATTTCGTTAAAAACCATGCTTATAGAATAATATATTTATTTTTCATCTTCAATTATACAATTAAGTATAATCATAATTTTAAAACAATAATACCTGTACATTGAGAATCTAGTTTGGTATAAAATAATTTTTTTTCCACATACCACTTGACATTTTTAACCATGCAGTATTTATTATATTATAGGGAACCGAAAGAATGTTATCTTTCGTGGGAAGAATCTCCTATTTATATAGGAGATTCTTATTTTTTATCCAAATATCAAGGACCTATATTTTTTTATGAAATTATGCCCTCTCTATACTATGGGATTGTAATTTTGCAAAAAATCTTTAGAATAATAGGCTGTTAAAATGCTAACGAAAGGTCTATATGCGTCGCTATATTCTCACTCCTGTTTATTTGCTCATACCACTTATATTGGTTTTTTCCGCATACTCTTACACTCAAACAACAGAAATGATCCCTATGAGGGATAGCGTCCATCTCGCAACCGAAATATATACACCCGCTGAAGGTGAAGGTCCTTTTCCGGTGATTTTGGAGAGGACTCCTTATAACCGTAATCTTGACGAAATGCTCGCCTCGCTCGTAACAGATTTTCTCGGTTACATTTATGTTAGTCAAAACCTCAGAGGCCGTTATGATTCCGAAGGCGAACCAATGGTTTTTCTGTCCGATGCATGGGGACCTTTAAAGGATGGTTACGACTGTATTCAATGGATTTCCGAGCAAAGCTGGTGTGACGGTCACATAGGAATGTTCGGGGCTTCTGCACCTGGAATGACCCAATACATGGCAGCAGGCGCCATGCATCCGGAGTTAGATTGTATCGTTCCGATTATGGCCGGCCCCAGCATGTATCACCATGTTGCTTATAACGGTGGCGCGCTCAGGCGTGTATTGGTTGAAGAGTGGCTCGATGACATTGGCGCTCCAACCTTGATCGATACAATAGCTAACCACCCAAACTACGATACTCTGTGGCAAGCTGTCGATCTAAGTTTAAAATACGATTCACTCGAACTTCCATCTTACCATGTAACTGGTTGGTATGACATGTATACCGACGGTCAAATAGAGGCCTTCCAACGGATGCAGGCAGCATTTGGAAATCAAAAAATAATTATCGCGCCTATCGGCCACGGCGATGCTGTTGGAACAGTTCATCAGGGAGATCTATATTATCCACCTAATGCTGAAGTTTCCGAGGAAGACCTAACTCTCATTGCTGTTGAGTGGTATGGTTATTGGTTAAAAGGTGAAGCCTCTGGGATTATGTCCGAACCCCCTGTGCGTTTTTATCTTACCGGAGATTGCGACACCGACGATACTCTTACTTGGAATCGCTGGATAAACATAGACCAATGGCCGCCAGTTGGCATGACTTACAAGGAATATTACCTTAAAAACGAAGGCTCACTCGATACGATAGCACCTATAACCGAGACCATAGACACTTTTATTTATGACCCTGACTATCCTTGTCCTACAATAGGAGGAAGGGAATACATCGGTCTTTCGACAGGCTACGGCCCAAAAAACCAAAATATTATCGAATCTCGGTCCGATGTTCTAATATACACTACTGCAGTTTTAGAGGAAACCTTATTCGTTTGCGGTAAAGTAAGAATGATACTCTATGGTGCCTCAGATAGATTTGACACGGATTGGACTGTCCGATTAACAGATGTATATCCTGACGGAAGGTCTATCCTTATGACCGACAATGTTTTACAAGGAAGACATAGGCATGGATTAGATGTTGTCGATTCGCTCGAACCAGGAGTTCCAGATACTTTTGACATCGATGTCTGGAGTATTGGCCACGTCTTCAATGCCGGTCACAAGGTTCGAGTTATAATTTCTTCCTCGAATCATCCGCGTTTCGAGCGCAACGCCAACAATGGTGGCCCATTCATGGTTGACGACCCATTTACTTTTACAGCAACAAACTGCGTTTATCGCACTCCCGAGCTTGCAAGCCATCTTCTGTTGCCGGTCGTGTCGTTCGAGTCATTCGGGATCGATGAGCAGATTACTGAATTACCGAAAAGCATCAACATTATGGCGCATCCGAATCCGTTCAACTCTGCTATAACACTTACATTTCAAGGCATAAATAGCATTGTTAATGCACAAATATTCGATTTATCTGGCAGGCTTATAGCCAATTTAACGTCGCCATCGATTGGGACGGATAATTCAACATCTATCATTTGGGAACCTTCGGAAGGAATCGGTTCAGGTATATACTTAGTTCGCGTCGATGCAGGAGGATACTCGACTACGGCCAGACTAGTATATCTTAAATAATCAGATAAAGTAATTTAATTTTTCGCACCATTTCCCCGGCGCTGTCACGGTTTTTGCTATTCCGTTAATTTGGAGTTAAGTTTCGCCTTTTTTGTGCAAAAATCCACCACACTCCTCCGCTTAGTCATGAAATTTGCTAGTTGGCAAATTTCACGCCATCGCCCCACCCGCGCCAGCGCTCCATCATCCTCGATTAATATTAATTTATAATTTCGCAACCTATATAGATTATCTACACTTATAATTTATTAGGGTTTAGTTTTATAATTTCAAAAAAGGGTTGCATTGAATCGAGTGATAGATATATTGGATCGAATTTAGAGATTAAATACTTGGAGGATATAATGTCTAGAATATGTCAAATATGTGGTAAAAGGGCTCGTTCTGGGAGGAATGTTTCACATGCGGTTAACAGGACTCTTCGCAAATTCAATCCGAATTTACAGAAGGTCCAAGCGATTGTCGATGGCAAACCTGTAAGGATGACTGTTTGTTCGAGATGCATAAAAGCAGGCAAGGTCATCAAGAACGTAAAATAGCATTTAGTTAAATATTGTGATAAATAAAGACCGCTTTGGCGGTCTTTATTTTTTTAATGTTATCCCTCGCTGTGATTTCGATATAAAATCCAGCAAATATTTTACTTCTGGAACAGTTGAATAGCGTTTTTCAATTTCTTTAACGGCCTTTGAAAAGGTAATTTTAGAATAATAAATAATCCTGAAGCAATTTTTCAGGATACGCATTGTTTCTTCGGAAAAACCTCGACGTTCCAGCCCGATTCTATTAATACCGGAAACTCTTGTTGGATCGGCACCTACAAGAGAATAGGGCAATATATCTTGGACAATCTTCGCGCCAGTTCCAAGCATCACATAAGAGCCTATATGGCAGAACTGATGTATTGGAAGTAATCCCCCTAGGATGGCATGGTCATCGATAGTAACATGACCGGCCAAATTAAGGCAATTTGCCATCACGATATCGCTTCCCACTCTACAATCATGGGCAATATGAACATATGCCATAAGCAGATTATCCGAACCTACTATGGTTTTACATGTTGCTTTAGTGCCTCGATGTATAGTTGCGAATTCTCTGATGACATTATTATCGCCAATCTCGACTGTAGTGGGTTCGCCATTGAATTTCAAGTCTTGAGGGGGAGCCCCTATCGATGCACAATGGAAGATTTTATTATCTTTTCCAATTTTTGTAAAGCCTGAAATCCAAACTGAAGATCCTATTTCACAGTTCTCTCCTATAACCGCACCGGCTTCTATAAAGCTATGCGGTCCGACTCGAACACCATCGGCCAACACAGCGCCGTCCTCGACGACAGCGCTGTGATGAATACTTAAGCTGCTCATTGACTATCCTTTAGTCTAGTCAGTTATCTGCGCCTTCTCCGATCACCGCCACGGTCCCCTCCCCTACTGCGCTCATTTTTTTCAGGTTCGACATAACCTTCGGGCTTAGGAAGAAGTGCTCTGCGTGATAGGCGAATCTTTCCGTCAGGCTGTATATCAATTACCTTTACCTGCACTTTATCTCCCATGCGCATAACATCTTCGACGTTCTGCGTCCTACCATATTCCATCTCAGAGATATGCAAAAGGCCATCCTGATTTGGAAGTATTTCAATAAACGCCCCGAAATCGGCGATCCTTACTACAGTTCCCTCATAGACCTTATCAATCTCAGCCTCTTCGGTGAGACCTTTTATTAATTGAAGAGCTTGTTCCAAACCATCGGCATTCGGAGAAGCAATTTGAACCGAGCCATCATTCTCGATAGCTACAGTCGTGTTTGTCGCTTCCTGTATCGAGCGAACCGTCTTTCCCCCTGGGCCTATAAGAAGACCGATTTTTTCAGGATTGATCTTAATAGTTACAATTTGTGGCGCATATGGAGACAGATGATCGCGCGGTGTAGAAATGGCTTCATTCATAATGCCGAGTATCGTCTCTCGTCCCTCTTTAGCTTGCAAAAGCGCCTTGCGCATGATCTCCAGAGAAACTCCTCCGATCTTAACATCCATTTGAAAAGCCGTTATACCTTCGCTAGTGCCGGCAACCTTGAAATCCATATCACCCATGTGATCTTCGTCACCTAGTATGTCAGTCAAGACTTCGTAGCGCTCGCCATCGGAAACAAGACCCATTGCAATACCTGCTACAGGGCTTTTTGTGGGAACTCCAGCATCCATCATAGCAAGACTTCCCGCACAAACCGTGGCCATAGAAGATGAACCATTAGATTCTAATATTTCGCTAACTAAGCGAATCGTATAAGGGAACATTTCCTCTGAAGGAACCACTGGTTGAATTGCTCTTTCCGCGAGCGTGCCGTGGCCGATTTCCCTTCTGGATGGCGCCCCTGCTCGTTTAACTTCACCCACAGAAAACGGTGGGAAGTTATAATGCAGCATGAATGTTTTGAAACTTTCGCCTCCAAGATCTTCGATCTTCTGCTCATCAAGCTTCGATCCAAGAGTCAGAACTGTAAGCGACTGAGTTTCGCCTCTTGTGAAGAGAGCACTACCATGCGTCCGGTTGAGATAACCGGGAATAACAGATATTTTTCTTATATTTGTAGTTGTTCTTCCATCTACACGCTTTCCTTTATCCAAAATCATCGAGCGCATAGTCTCGCGTTGAACCTCGTGAACGACGTCTTTAATTTCGCCCTCTTTTTCAGGAAAACTCTCGGCAAGATTCTCAGTAACCGAATGGGTTAGTTCGCGAAGCGCTTTCGCCCTCATATGTTTGCCTTCAGTGAGAAGAGCATCGGTAATTTTATCGGTAATTTGTTCTCTAACCGCTTTGTCGATTTCCGGATCAACCCCGGCAACTGGTTCATATTCGAATTTCTGCTTGCCAACTTTTTCAATAAGCTCAGCTTGCATTTTGCACAGATCATCCAGAATTGGCTTTGCAAACTCTAAAGCCTCAACAAGAAGATCCTCGGATATCTCTAAAGCACCACCCTCGACCATCAAGATATCCTCACCTGTTCCAGCGACAACAATATCCATAATGCTCTCGCTACGCTCTGCAAGTGTGGGATTGGCGATAAACTTCCCTCCCACATTACCTATTCTAACCACCCCAAAGGGTTCACCAAAAGGAATATCCGAGATGGATAAGGCTGCACTCGCTCCAACCATGGCCAGAACATCAGGATCATGCTCGCCATCGAAAGACAGCGGAATAGCAAAAATCTGAATCTCATACATGAAATCTTTTGGGAATCGAGGACGAACCGGTCGATCAATAAGCCTTGCATTAAGAACATCTGAGTTCGGCGGTTTACCCTCTCTCTTGAAAAAGCCCCCGGGAATTCTGCCTGAGGCATAAGTTCTCGTCCTATATTCAACCGTTAGCGGGAAAAAACTGTAATCCGACTTGGCTTTTGAATCCATACAGGCTGTAACAAGAACCTGTGTCTCGCCATAGTTAAGCAGCACCGCTCCATTAGCTTGCCTGGTTATCTCACCCGTCTCTATTGACAGTTCCACATTATTAATTGTAGTTTTAACTACTTCTTTTGACATTTTCTACCTTTCATCATTTAACTCCATCATCCCAGTCTAAAGACAGGGTAAATACAAGAACAGGAAAGTTTAGCGACGAATTCCAAGCTTTGCAATAAGAGTCTTGTAAGTGGCGTAATCTTCGTTACGCAAATAAGCAAGAAGTTTTTTTCTTCTGCCGATTAGAATATGGAATCCTCTCTTAGAATTATTGTCTTTCGGATGCTCTTTAAAATGCATCGAAAGCTGGGTGATCCTCTCCGTGAGAATCGCGATTTGGACCTCTGGTGAGCCGACATCGTCGGGTCTGCGCCCGAAGTCACTTATAATTTCCGCTTTTTTTGTTTTCGTGATAGACAACTTCATGCCTCCTTAGAATTATTAATTAACACAATACCTTCATCTTTTAACCATTTAACCAAGACCCGTTTGTCCTCGTCCATCTGCCTAACAAGATCCTCGCTACTCTGAAAAGTCTTCTCGCCGCGAAGTCTCTCGATTACTGAAACAGCAAATTCCTGACCATATTCCGCTCTTGGAGAATTAACTCCGTGAAATTCAGCAACAATTTCCCTCTCTCCGAAGGTAGGTGCTGAACCCACATAAAGCAATCCCGGCATACCATCGCCGTCAGTGGAAATATAAACACCGTTCGGAGGCAAAAGCTTATCCTCAGGGTGTTTAATATTCACTGTCGGAAATCCAAGCTTTCCCCCTCTTCCCATACCTCTAGACACTACTCCCGAAATAGAATACGGCCTTCCGAGCATCTGTGCAACCGAGCTCATTTCACCCGCAATAAGGCAATCCCTGATTCGAGTGCTTTTAATCGCCAAATTATCCCAAAGAACGGATTCGACAACAATCACCTCGAATCCCATCTCTTTGCCCAACGATCTCAATACCTCTTGTCCACATCTATCACGCCCAAAAGCATGATCCTTACCCAAAACCAAAGCCTTCATACCTAGAGAATCGATCAAATAATTCAAAATAAATTCTTCCGCCGATTGAGAAGCGAAAGATTCAGAAAACTCAACAAAAACCGTACTATCGACTCCAAGTCTCGAAAGAAGCGATATCTTTTCGGACTCCGTTGTTAAAACAGGAAAACCATTTCGGGCTAAAAACGCGCGTGGATGCCTTGAAAAGGTTAAAACAACACTTTTAAGGCCTTTTTTTGAAGACACACCCAAAAGGGAAGAAATAACATCGCGATGCCCAAGATGTAAACCATCGAAGCTTCCAACCGCAACAGCCGTTTCTTTAAGCAGAAACGACGGATTTAACAGGTATTCAGTTTTCAATTTTTTCCGGTCGGGTTAAAACTCGAACGAATTCGAAATCATTCCCTTTCATAGGTGATTTCCTCAAAACAGCTATTAGTTTCGCAGAATACGAAACGTAGAATATACTGCCCGTTCCAATTTTGTCAATATCTATTTGCGCGTGAATCCCTGAGGCAATCTGCCTTGCAATATTAAAATCCACCTCTAGTCCAGGCATAACCAATGCCTCGATAGGATTAATTATTTTATCACCTAAAACGCCTAGCTCCGCCATTTTAATAACATTCTCAAAGGTTATAGAATCACTGATATCTCGATCACCGATTTTAGTTCTCCTAAGTGTTGTCAAATGGGCACCACAACCAGCTAAGTCCCCTATTCGTTCAGCTAGAGAGCGAATATAAGTGCCTTTTGACACCCTTGCCTCAAACTCGAAATCCGGCAAGTCGATATTCGTAATATCGAATCTGAAAACCTCGATCCTTCTCTTAGGTAACTCGACAGCCACACCTCTTCTGGCATATTTATATAAAGCTTTACCCTTTACTTTAACAGCAGAATAAATCGGCACAGACAACTCTAACTCCCCTGAAAGACCTGCGGCTATCTGCCGAATACCATCTTCATCGATTTTAACTTCATGACGCTCAAGAACCTCCCCCTCTCGATCCCCTGTGTTTGTGCGAATTCCAAGCCGAGCTCTCCCAATATAGGTCTTCTCTAAATTAGTAAAAAAAGGATTTAACTTTGTTGAACTTCCGAGAAGCACTTCGACTAATCCTGTAGCCATTGGATCGAGTGTGCCTGTGTGCCCGGCTTTACAACCTAAAACCCGTCCGATCTTCCTAACATAGTATGCAGTTGATCCGTCCATAGGTTTATCAAGAAAAATCAAACCGTCAAACAATACTCTTCTCCTCCAGCTTCTCGAACTGGGTAAGTAAACTCTCCATTCTATCGAGAATAACCTCTCTAGCTAATGAGAGAGGCATATTAAGGGTGCATCCCGCAGCGTTATGATGGCCACCACCACTAAGTTCAGATGCTATAGAACCGATATCTATGTTGCCTCTACTTCTGAGTGAAATCCGGATAACATTGCGGGAAAGTTCTTTGAACAGGGCGGCAGCCTCGACACCTTTCACGCTCATCGCAAGATCGACTATTCCCTCTGTATCATCGAAGGTTGTCGAGAATGATTTTACCGAAGCCTTATCAAGAGTAAGAAGGAGAATCTTAGAATCATAGTAACCTCTTGTATTATATAAAGCTATACCGATATTCCTAAGGTATTCCTCAGAAAAATTATAATACAACTGAGATGTAATATTTGTTAGATCGAGATTTCCGGAATCTACAAGCCTCGCGCAAATCTCGAGAGACTTTGAGGTTGTATTAGAATAGGTAAACCTGCCAGTATCGGTGAGAATAGCGGAATAAATGGATTCAGCAATATCCATGGTAAAATTGGCATCAAAAATCTCTAGTATTTTATAAATCATCTCGCCTGTGGCAGCTGCGCTCGGATCGATCCAATTGATATCGCCGAAAGGTTTTCCCTCTTTATGGTGATCGATGACAATCTTCTTCGAATCCGAATAATCCTCAGGGAACAACTCGCCCCAATCAACGCGATTTTGTGAAGAACAATCAAGAAAAATTAGAGTATCTATTCCAGAAGTAAAAACCGAACCGGCACCATTTTTATGCTTTTCAAGGAAAAAATACTTTTGAGGCCACACTGAGGGCGCAGGGATAAAAGCTTCTTTTTTCATCTGGTGTCTGATGAACGAACTAAGGGCAAGCATAGAACCAAGAGAATCACCATCAGGATTTTTATGCCCAAGGATCAAAAATTTACTCCCTATACGAAGCGCTTCAATTATTTGATCCGGAACTTTATTTATGTTCGACATTGATATCATTCAGTATTCGTTCGATTTTATCGCCGTAGGCTATTGACTCGTCGCGGACAAAAGTGAGTTTTGGCGAATAGCGTATAACAAGCATAGAAGCTACTTCAGATTGAATGAAACCCCTGGCACTTTCGAGAGCTTGATCAGTATTCGCGGCATCTTCCTCATTACCAAAACAACTAAAATATACCTTCGCCGTCCTAAGATCGGGAGCAACATCGACCTTTGTAAAAGAAATCATACCAGCAAAACGAGGGTCATGCAACTCCCCTCTAGTAAGAAGATCGCTGATTATCCTTTGAATCTCTTTACCTACTCTTTGGGTTCTCATTGACACCTAAAGATACTCCCTTTCAACATCGAGAATCGTTACCCTATCGTCTCTTTCAATAAAATCCTGAATATTATCGAGCCTTTTATCCACATCAATCCTCTTCATAGCTATTGTAACCAGCCCTAATTTGCTTCTCTGCCATTTATCATGAAAATCTATCTCCGCAAATGAAACATTGAATTTCGATTTTATTATGTCTTTAATTCTCCGAATCACTTGTCTCTTCTCTTTCAAAGAATGAGAGCTTTTAATAATAATCTCCAGACTTCGATACGCAATAATCACGGCTCTCCCATTTATTCGAGTCGCCTGAGCACCTTCTTAACCTCATATGCGACAAGAATATCTCCCTCAACGAAATCCTTGAAACCAGATAACTCGATCCCGCATTCGAAACCTGCATTAACTTCCTTAACATCGTCCTTAAAACGCTTCAATCCAGTGACCTTGCTGTTTCCGATAACCTCACCAGCTCTGACTACTTCAATCTTGAATCCTCTACGGAAAACACCTTCCTGAATGTAACTCCCAGCAACAAGACCCACTCTAGGTATCTTGAATACCTGTCTAATTTCAGCAGTCCCTGCCTTTTCT
Organism: bacterium; assembly: GCA_023145965.1. Lineage (NCBI taxonomy): Bacteria > bacterium. Next base: position 25,930 of record JAGLDC010000010.1, read on the forward strand.
TCTACTATCTCCGGCTCGAGCATACCCTCCAGTGCCGCCTTAATATCCGCACTTAACTCATAAATAATGTCATATAGCTTAATATCTACGCTTTTTTTCTTAGCAAAAGTCTTAGCAAGGTTATCTGCTTTGATATTAAAACCTACAACTACAGCGCTCGAAGCCTCAGCGAGAAGCACATCGTTTTTAGTAATAGCTCCCACACCCGAATGAATAATCTTGACCTTTACTTCGGAATCCCCAAGATTGCCAACAAGCATAGAGATAGCTTCTAAGGAACCATCAACATCAGCCTTGAGAACAACTGGAAGTTCCTTTATGCCTTCACCCTGAACAAGAGAGAAGAAATCTTCCAACGTCATACTCTTAAAAGCGCTTTCCTCTGTGGTAGTAGATTTAATCCTATTATCTTCGGCTATGTGGTGAGCCTCAGAATCAGATGAAACGACAATAAACTCCTCACCAGCTTGAGGAACACTGCTCATACCTGTAATAACCACTGGAGTGGAGGGTCCAGCCATCTTTAAAGCCTTACCTCTTTCGTTCTCCATACTACGAATTCTACCTGAACAACAACCCGAGACGAAAGAATCACCTTTTTTCAGTGTACCCTCTTTGATAAGCAATGTTGCTGTCGAACCTCGGAATTTATCGAGTAAAGCCTCGATGATAACGCCCCTAGCCGAACCTTCTGGATCGGCTTTAAGCTCCATCATCTCGGCCTGAAGAGCTACTAACTCCAGAAGATGAGGAACACCCTCCCCCTTCAATGCGGATATCTCCGTCGAAAGAGTGTCTCCACCCAACTCCTCCACCATTAACCCATAGCTTGCAAGTTCGGATTTAATCCTATCCGCGCTGGCCCCAGGAAGATCCATCTTGTTGATAGCAATAATAATAGGAACCTCCGCCGCGCGAGCATGATCTATTGCTTCTTTTGTCTGAGGCATAAGTTTATCATCCTGCGATACAACAAGAATTACAATATCTGTGACATCAGCACCGCGAGCACGCATCTCTGTGAAAGCAGCATGGCCGGGTGTATCAATAAATGCAATGCGACCTTGTTTGGTTTCAACAGAATAAGCGCCGATATGTTGTGTAATGCCTCCTTTTTCGCCCGCAACTACGTTAGCACTACGAATATGGTCAAGTAAAGTTGTTTTGCCATGATCGACATGTCCCATAACTGTAACAACCGGAGAACGGGAGACTCCTCCTACCCGAACCGCCTTTTTTTTCTTCCTTTTCTTGGCCTTCTTTGCCGATTGCTCCTTAGCTGTGGGAACAGCTTCCTCTTCTTTAGAAACATCTTCAGCTTTGACTTCACCCTCTACCTCAGAAACCTCGCCATCCTTAGCCTCGGATATTTGGACTTCTTGTTTTGCTCCATGCTTCTTCGCCTCTCGAAGTTCAGCAGGTTTCTTGTGGAATTCCTTTTCATCCACAAGTATCGGGAAGAACCCGAGCTCTTCCGAAACCGCTTCGATAACATCGAGAGATAGCTTTTGGTTGGCGGTTGCCATAACCCCGAAAGTCATACACGCACATAGAACATCACGAGTGGTGACACCAGCAGCCTCGGCATATTCCGAAACCTTCATTTTCTCGAGTATATGTAATGGTTTAAGCTTCTTGGGCTTTTTAGGTCTTGGTCTAAGCTCTACCACGGATGTCTTAGGAACTTTCGTGGGAGGCTTTTCAGGCTCCACCTTGACAATACGCCTTGGGGTAACCGGTTTAGGATGTGCGCTTCCAATAGACTTCAGAATCGCCTCCCTACGTTCCCTCCTACGCTTCTCTTGAAGCGTTTCCAGTTTGACCTCGGTTTTCTCGTCTTTAGATTTGGTGGCTTTGCTCTTTTTGCCAGAGAAACTCTCGGCGATTTTCTCTTCCATGATGGAGTCGATAGAACTGGAGGCTGTTTTTTGACCGAAACCCAGCTTCTCCAGCAATTCGATCAACTCTTTGCTTTCGATTCCCAATTCTCTTGCTTTTTCGTAAATCCTCATTGCTTACTCGAAACCCCTAAATATAGCCTATTCTTTTTCTGAATCGCCGTTTGATTTTTCATCGCGTTTGCGTGCCTCATAAGCTTCACGCTCGGCTTTCTTACGCGCGCGCTCCTCTTCGGGATCTATTCCACGCTCTATTAAAAGCGCTTCCCTATCCGTGACAAAACCGTATTCGAGCCCAATATCCTCCATTGTAACTAGCGCATCTGCAAGAATAAGTGGTGCTTCCTCTCCAATACCCGGTATCTCCTGTAGCGCGGCCACACTCATGCGGGCAAGCTTCTGAACAGTATCGATATCGAAGCTATGAAGAGCTTTGGCTTGCTCTGGCGTAACCTCGGGAAGCTCTTTAACATCCATAAGAAGCGACTGATACTGCTCACGCCCAAATAGAGTAATTCGCCACCCTGTAAGTTTTGCCGCAAGGCGCGCATTCTGACCACCCTTACCGATAGCCAATGATAACTCGTCGTCATCGACAACAACTATCATATGATTTTCGTCGGCAGCCAAAAAAGCCATCAGCACCGTAGCTGGCGCTAACGCCCTTGTAATAAACCTTTCAGGATCCGAATCCCATCCGATTATATCTATCTTCTCATTATTCAATTCTTTAACAACACTTTGAACACGAGTTCCTTTAAGACCAACACAGGCTCCTACAGGGTCTATCTTTTCGTCCACACTATAGACAGCAATTTTGCTTCTCTCCCCAGCTTCGCGAGCAATTGCGACTATCTCGACACGACCCTCATAAATCTCCGGAACCTCGAATTCAAACAACTTCCGCAAAAAATCAGCCGATTTCCGTGATAAAAGTATCTGCGGTCCTCTCGGGTTCTTCTGAACATCCAAAACAAGTGAACGAATGATCTTGCCAATACTATATCTTTCTCCCGGAATCTGCTCTCCACGAGGAATGACTCCCTCTGTCCTTCCAAGATTAATAATAATTGCGCCCTTCTCGATTCTCTGTATCGGACCCGAAGTTATCTCTTTTATTTTGTGTTGGAAATCAGCAAATACATTTTCCCGTTCGGCTTCACGGATTCGTTGAATCAATATCTGCTTAGCAATCTGGATAGCGTTTCTTCCAAAAGTCGCCAGATCGAGATAAACCCACATCCACTGATTAATACGAATATCCGGATCAAGCGCTTTTGCCTCGGCAGCATCAATATCGAGAAGCGGGTCTTCAACCTCACGCTTGACCTTCTTCTTAGCTCGAATAGCCAAGCGTCCAACCTTGGGGTCGAATTCAACTTCAACATTATCGGCGCTGCCATATTTCTTTTTTACAGCTAGAAGAAGCGCATCTTTAAGGGTTTGAACCACTGTATCGGCATCGAGAAGCTTCTCGTTTATTATCTCTTCCATAGCCTCTACGATTTGGATATTACCTAATTCTTTTTTCGCCATAACTCTATCCTTAAAATTCTATTTCGATTTTCCCTTTTACTATATCTTTAAGATTCAATTCTTCCGTTTCATTCTCGTTTTCGATAACAATCTTGCCATCAATCGAAGACACAACCACGCCAATCTTGACTATGCCATCTACTAGCGTAAACCTAACTCTTTCTCCTTCAACCCTTCGAAAATCCTCGCAATTTGTTAATTTCCTATCCAAACCAGGCGAAGTAACCTCAAGATTATAAAAACCAGGAATAATATCTTCCGCATCGAGTAAATCGCTAACGTGCCGCGAAATACCCGATACTGCTCCCATATCAAAATTCTCCTTAGACCAGACAACAACCTTAAGTGTCTGGTTCTTTCCATTACCTATCACCCTCAACTCGACCAACTCTATACCTTTCTTATCCAGAAAAGGCGTCAATATACTTTCAATATTGTGCAAAATATCTTTCACAACAACAATCTGTTTAATGCTATGCAAATAATCCAATAAAACTAATACTAAAACATCGGAATGCAAGTAAAATATTGCGTTTGAGTAATTCCTTTTAAATAAATCTCCAAAAATCATCTTATGATTTTATAATAAATTCACAAATCTACCAAAAAATGACATCATTCTAAGTTCATCGATAAGCGCTAACACTAAATCTCACATATCCACTAAACCACACGACAGTAGCGCATAAAGGCCTCGATATTTCTGCCTTCGCAGAAAGCCTGCATTCAACGTGCTAAAAAAATAGCCGATCGGCCGGAGCAAGATATTATCTTATTTTATAAAAGTTGCCTCCGGACACCTGCTCCTTGCCAAAAGCAAAACTCACGATGCTTCAAAGCGACCTATCATAATGTAGTGCTAATTCTATCCTGTGGGAAAATGGGAGAAGCATATAATATACCATAAGATAAAATAATCCAATATATTATCGCGAAATTGCCTTAAACTCATATTCAGTAGTCCAAAAACCTCTAACATTTATCGTATCGGGAGAAATATAAGCTTCTTCGGAAAATATTAAAGGACTCAATTGACCATTCGAAAATTCAGAATCTCCATTGGCATCGCAGAAAGCAAATAAAACATAAGATCCCTCAGGAAGATAATCCGCTTTATAAAAACCATCGGAAAGCTCGAGTCTATACGCCGCTGAATCATCATTAACCGAATATGCAGATATAATTAGATTCTCGCAATCGACTACAGATCTAACCTCAAGAGCCCCGAACTGCGATTGATCGAGTATATTAATCCTCCGTCTAATAGTATCTTCAATAACCTCGCCAGCAATAGTAATGGAAGAATCTAGAGCCCACATTAAATCTCTTCTTAATGGCCATCGATCTAAAGGTTTAAAAACGAGCCAGTATGGATGTTCAATAGATGTTCTACCGGGAATTTTCGCACCGGTGGAATCTTCCACTATAATTATACCCTTATCAATGGGCTTACTCAATTTGACAACCAGAGATTCATTAGGAAGAATTGGCTCCTTAGAATAGCTCACCTTCGTGTGAAGTGTATCCGATTTGACTACGGGAACCTCGAAGCTCATTTCATCGGGTATTAATTCATTACCCGCCAAGTCTTCAATGTTAATTAGTTTAAACCTATTATCAGCGATATCGAAAGCCTCAGAAACAAATATGTAAGCCGTGTTTGCACTTCCCTTTCCCAAAATCAAATCCGTGGATTTCGAAGAACTAGAAAAGATCAGGCGAGCACTCGGTCTTAATTCAATATCTTCTGAAAACCTGAGTTTCAATACATGCTCATTTTCTGCAAGCACCGAAATAAGTCTCGGGGGAATAGTATCGACAGGCTCGGACAACATTACCCAAGCAGGACGCTCACCAGCTTTGCATAAGGCGGGGGCATAAGCCAATTCCTCCCCATCGTTAGGTTGGCCATCGCCGTTAATATCCCTAAAAGCTCGCAGAAAATAATCTCTCTCTGGGAGATTATTAAGTGTGAACCTACCATCGACACCCACCCATGAAGCCGCAATAGGATTATCTACTATTCTCAGAGGAGAAATATCTTCCAGCGCAAAAGCCTCCACCCTCATATCTCCTGCGGGAGAAAAACCGTTCTTTTGATAAATTCTACCTCGAATATCCAGGCTATCGATGCTTTGGCCAGTGCTAAACGCGAAACCCTCAGAGCCACTAAGATAATTATTTCGGTAGTCGCTAATCTTAGAAGAAATGGAAACCCTATATGTCGTGTTTGGTGAAAAAGGTTCTTTGTGTGTAATTGTGAGTTTCTTACCTTTTATCTTGGTTTCAAGACCCTCTACTCGAGGTAAGAGAATAGTCGCATTTTTTATGGGCTTGATGTATTCATCAAAGCATATAACAATATTCTCTGTAGGTGAAACTCCGAGAGATAAACTCTGGGGATTCGTCTCCACTATCTCAGGAGGCGACTTATCCTCAGGCCCTCCTTGCGGCGCCTGAATTCTTGCACAAGACAGACCAAAAATCCATAAAATGATTAATGCAAGGGGTTTACTTCTTTTTTGCAACAATATGCCTTTATCAAAGCACACTTACACTACGCAATTTCTCGATTATGGGAGGCATCACCCGAAGGACATACTCGATATCCTCTTCAGTATTCTCGCGTCCAAGTGAAAAGCGAATACAACTGTGGGTGCGAAGAGGATCGAAACCCATCGCTTCGAGAACATGGCTAGCTTCCAGGCTTTCGCTCGTGCATGCCGAACCACTACTCAGAGCTATCCCCTGCATATCCATAGAAAGCAAAAGGCTCTCGCCTTCTACCTTATCGAAGCTAAGATTCAATAAGCTATCCAGCCTGTTCGTGGGATGCCCGTTAAGTGAAACACCATCGAGAGCATCATTTAGACCCTTAAAAAGCATGTCAGTAAGTTTTTTAACCCTCGCGGAATCCTTTTCTAAACCATTAACAGCCAATTCGAGGGCCTTTGCCAATCCCATAACACCGGGGACATTCTCTGTTCCTGCACGCATTTTTAGTTCATGGACTCCACCCGATATAAGTGGCACCAACTTGGATTTATGCTCTCTCTTGATATAGCACATGCCAACACCCTTTGGACCGTAAAACTTATGCGCGCTAGCTGCTGCAAAATCGAAGTCTAATTCCTTTGCCCTAACTGGAATCTTGCCGAATGCCTGCACAGCATCGGTGTGAAAAAGTGTGCCATTATTATGAGCAATTTTGGCCAATTCGGCAATCGGCTCGATAGAGCCGACTTCATTGTTGGCCATCATTACAGAAACAAGAAGAGTATCCGGTCGAATAGCCCTTTTAAGGTCATCGGGCGAAACAAAACCAAATCCATCGACATCTAGGTAAGTTGCATCGAATCCAAGTTTTTCCATAAACCGAACAGATTCAAGAACAGCCTTGTGCTCAATTTTGGAAGTAATGAAATGCCCTCCCTTACCGAGATTCATCAATCCGATACCCTTAATAACTAGATTATCACTCTCGGTTCCACCAGAAGTAAAATAAATCTCTTCCGGCTCAGTTCCTAATAATTCGGCTACTTTATCCCTAGCCGATTCGATAGCAGCACGGTTCCATCTTCCAAACTGATGAAGACTCGAAGGATTACCATATTGTTCAACAAAATAAGGCTCCATGGTATTGAGGACCTCTGGACGCACAGGCGTAGTAGCAGCGTGATCTAAATAGACTTTTCTCATAATTTCCTCCTATATATTTGAATAAAATAGAGGTGAAGAAACATAAGTCAATATTATTCGAACGGATTCTTCTTTTTTTCTCCACCTAAATTAGCATTTCTAACCACATCTATTATTTAAACCTATAATCCGAAGAGACAATAGTAACAGCCAATTACTTCGATATAAAACACATGCTCTCCATCGCAGAAGCAATCCACACACACATTGAACACTGATCAATCTATCCCCTTCAGGGTGCGTTTCTTTACGCAGCGCACGACGCCCCCGACACATAGAGTCATCCGAAGAGTTTTATTTGTGCAATAAAAAAAGGCGGCTTAAAAGCCGCCTTTATACATTCCGATTAAGCAAATAGATTACTTAACGGCGTTCTTAAGGTTCTTACCGGCCTTAAACTTAGCAACCTTAGTCGCGGGAATCGTTAATTTGGCACCCGTGAGCGGATTGCGACCAGTTCTCTTAGCTCTCTTGCTGATGGAAAAAGTTCCAAAGCCCACGAAACTGATCTTATCACCCTTCTTAAGGGTTTCGGTTATCGTATCGAGGGTGGCTTTGAGAGTTTTGTTAATCTGAGCTTTGCTCATTTCGGTTTGGCCAGCTACCTTGGCTACGAATTCGTCTTTTGTCATTTTGCGCCTCCTTTGCGTTGAGTTTTGCGGGTCGATTCAGCTCAAACCCGCAGTTTACAGTCATCTGCAAGTGAAATTAGAACTTCAAAATCCAATTGTCAAGGTTTTTTTTGTTTTTATGAAAAATTTTTTCCCTAAGAATGGGGCTTTGAGAGCAAAATACCTTGAATAATACTTCTTTTAAAACACTAACATAAAAGTTATCAATGCTATCTATCTATTTGATGTTCAATGCTTTAGCCGCAAAGCAAGCATTTGCGCTTGATTAATCAACAGCTTGTCGCCCTCAAATTTAAGCCCAATAATATTTCTATAAATTTTTTAGCGCACTTTTCCGCGTGACCCCTCAACCTTGATATCAGGAAGCTTTTTAATGTTAATTCGAAAATACCATCCCTTCCTAAACCCGGACGGAACCCACACGAAAGTCCCCTCCCAACAACCCATATCGCGCCACAATCTTAACTCATCACTTACCTTCTCCATCTTCTCGATATCATAATAATGTGAGTATTCGAGTCGCCAGTTTTGAGTAATGTATATATCGAGCCCGCCTTTTAACCAATGCGAAACAGATAACACTCCACCAGACAGCCTGTCCGATATATAATGAGAAATCGAGGCCTTGAAATCGCGCCTGACTCTTGATAGTGAATCGCCAAATGAAAAATTGCCCCTGTAGGAGAGGTTCGTTGTGATCTCGCGCGAAAGAAGCCTATAAGTCGATGGTTCATCGCTACCCTCAGGATAAACCGAATGCGTGAATCCCGCAGTCATCGATAACCAGCTCGCAGGCGATGTTCTAATACTTGTTCGAATATCAGATATCTTGGCACCCTCAGAGAAAAAATCGTAACTCGTTGAAGTCGTGACAGTTCCAAGTCTAATATTCCTTTGGTTACCAAGAGAATCTGCCAATTTTAAAAGTCCTAAATCTTGAGTGATAGAAACATTAGCCTTAAATGCTTCGGAACCACCACCGGCACTGATACCAGCAAACGAATAAAAATTCTCCCCACTCTCGAATTCTGGAGTCCAGGATAAACCAAATTTAGGGGCTATATCATGTTTCAATGACTCGATACCTAGAAAACCCACAAGAGGTATTCTACCATAAATATTCGTGTTAGCATCGACACCGGCATTGTAGGTAAACCTCATCGGCCAGGCTGTAGAATCGACACCTTCATCAATAGTCACAAAACGCCCGCTCACGCGGGGGTTAAGCGTAAGATAAGGACCAAGCAAAAAAGGTAAGCTCAATGATGGATCGCTCTGAACTCCAAAATGCTCCAGCGAACCGAGTGTATCCGATTCTTTATAATAAATCGAATAGCCATTCAGAGCCAACGAAAGTTTGTTATAAAACTTGCTATTAAGTTCATTCTCAGCAGGAAAAAGCGGTCGCGTATATCGGCTAATCTTTATCTTTGGTATTTTGCTTGTTATTTTGCCGGTCTCGAGATTCTCGTTTCTTTCGACACCTAAAGACAAATACCCCCAATCGAAATCCTGGGAAAAAGCCGCCGAACTCGAGAGATTACGCTGCATACGCTCCTGAGGATCGAACTCGACATCGGTTAAATACTCCTTATCACTGACAAAACTCGCGCGTGCCGTAATCGAGCTACGGGGCCAGAGATATTGTAAATGGCTTCCTGAGATGCTCCACCTATTCGATCCGGTGCTTTGAAGGAATTCCCTTTGACGGCGTATTTCATAAATCGTCGAGATATTCCCCTTCATTTTATACCTAAGGACATATTGACCAGCACTCCTGAGAATAAGCCCTTTTCCCTCATCATAATCGACGCTAGCCTTTATATCCCAATAATCGCTGGGCGCCCAATAATACCCGATATTTCGGATGAACCTATCACCCTTCTGAAACTGACCGATATCGAAGGTTAGAAGCCCGGAAGTCCTTCCCGATTGAACAGGAAAAACAAAGAAAGGAATCGCAAACAGGGGTAAATGTCCTATATACAATACTATATGACGGGCTATAGCCTTTTCTTTGGGAATTAGTTTTACTCGATCACTCCAGAAATGTGTCATAGCCGTTTCACATTCACAAGGCACAAACTCGGAGTTAGCCACGAAAAGCGTTTCTCCTTGAGCTTTATGAACAACACCACCCCTGAAATAACCAAGATCGAGTGAGGAACTCGCAGAAACCATTCGTCCGCGACCCGTATCGACATTATAAATAATTTTCTTTCCCCTTATTGTCTGCTTATTATCAGAGAGAACAGGCATACCGACTGTTGAATCCTCCAAAACTTGAGGCCTTGCTATAAGAAGATTCCTCTTAATCTCATATTGAACATCACCGGCTTCAAGGGTCATATCGTCATAGCTAATTTTAGCTTCCCCCTGAACAGCAACTATTTCATTCTCTCGCGAGAGAGCAAGATAGTCGCCACTATAATATAAGGTATCTTCGGATTCGACCGATTTTAAGGAATCTGAGGAGAGCTCTCTGGAAACATAATAACCATCGACACCATTATGAACCTCGATGCTATCGAATTTCGCCTCACCAAACCAAACTGCAATACTATCCCCAATGGTTGT
>JAGLDC010000011.1 GCA_023145965.1 bacterium
GCGCCTTTTTCTTCCCCTTCATAAGGGGGAGATGTTTGGCTTCCTTTGCTTTTTTCTCCCCCTTCATAAGGGGGAGATGTCCGAAGGACAGAAGGGGTCAACTCCTCCACGCCGTCGGCGCTGTAGCGCTTGAAATTCGTGAGCACCTTCGGGTCGAGGAGTCGGTCTATCTCGTCCGGGGCGAGGGTTTCGTTGTAGAAAATCTCGTTGCGCTTCTCGTCCTCTTTGTCCTGCCCGCCTTCGAGCACGCAGTCCTTATATGGCCACGCCAGCACAACGTCGTTTATCTCCCTGAAATATTTCCCGCGCGAATCCATGAGGCCAATCTTGTTGCGAAACGCGGTGAACGAATCCGGCAGAAACTCCTTGTCGTTCACGAACTGCACGAATTTGTCCTCGTCGAACACGAGTATTTTGTCGTCCACCTCCACGAAAAAGTGTTTCTTTATCTGCGCGTCTTTGAGGAGCAGGCGAATGAGCGGGGCCTCGTGCTTGAGGGCGTCCTCGGTGAGTTTGTTCTTTAGCGGTTTGCCGTCCGCGACATATTCGGTGCCCTGTATAAGCGCGACGAGATTATCTTTGAGATTTTGCATGGTTATTCTTTCTCTCTTAATACGGAGCTTAAATATCTAAAAAGGCCGGTAGTCACTAAAATAATTCCTTCCGCCTGTTTGCGGTCGAAATGAAGATTTTTATCGGTGTGACGAACCCTATTGGCAATGCCGGAAGTTTTCTTACGGACCTCCTCGAACCATTTAGCCACCGATTCGCCATTATTATCTTCGTAGCGGTCGAATTCACTCAACATCTCCGCTATTTTCTGGGTTTTTTTTGAGCTTTTTAGAGGTTCCAGGGCGTTATAACATTTGGCAACAGCTGTTTCGTAATCGCCCTTATGGAATTTTTCAACGGCCTCTTCGAGTCTTTTGACCGCCGTTTTATATTCTTCGCCCAAGTCTATGCTTTCCATTGGCAGTTCGATAATCGCAATCGAACCGTAACTGAAGTCATTTATTTTTTTCGTCCAATCGGATTGCGCGATACACAGTCTGCAGGTTCCAGTAACAGTTTGCCTTTCGCCAATAACGCTTATTTCTTTTTCCCCATCTACCTTCAAGGGGTATAAGATACCCGTTTCCAATTCTATATTTATCTCGAAATTCGCATCGCCCTTTCTCGTCTCTTCGATTTTAGCCAGAATTCTCTGATTTAACGGAAATTCGATTAAAATATCCTGAGGATGACTTCGTTTAGAAGAAATATGGCCAAGTTGTGCGTTGCTATGCCCGAACGAAATTATATCGTTTTCATAAATTAATTCTGCTTTAACGCCGGTTATTTCATAGTGGCGTTGTTCGCTTTTCGGTCCTATTGGCTTCAAATCGAGTTTAATCGGTAATCCCAGAATAGGGAATAACGTGCCCCCTTTTGCATAAAAATTTCTTTCTGTTATTGAACCTTCAATACAGCTATAATTCTCAATAGAGTTGAATCTTATTCCCGCCATCTTTCCGCTCCTTAATTTTCTTTTTGTCCTAAACAATATAAATCGTGAATTCCGGGGGCGCAAGAAAAATTCGGTCTTTTCCGCGGCGCTAAGTAAAAAATCACCCGATGTTTAACCAGCCGTGGTCGGCAGCGGCGACGGGCGTTCTTGCTCAACGGATTTGCTGTTAACAAATCCCTAGCTAAAATTGCATGGATATTTCATTTGATATGTCCCAGTATTCCAATAATAGAGGTTTGACTGCTGTAAGTTGTGGATAGAAAATGCGCTCGCGATTCAACTTTGAGGAGAAAGAACCTGCCCAGTTTTAAAGTCATCTAGGGCGCTTTGGGCTTTCGCCCTTTGATAATTATATTTGGCACGGAGGAGATAGTCTTCCATGACCTCCAGCGCTTGCTCCTTATGGCCGTCGAGATAAAGAGCATATGAATAATTGTAATTGAAGTCGAAGCGTTGGGGGCTGTCTTCGAGTGCGGTTTTAAAGAAGTGTCTAGCAGATTTATCGTCGCCATCAATGAAATATGAAAGTGCAATGTTTGTTTGGATGTTCCCCCGATTGGCTCCTGACTGTTCAGCTTTGATCAGATAATGCCGGGCTTCGTTCGTTCTACCCATCTCGATAAGTGTTCCTCCCCAGTTTAAAAGTAGCACAGGATTGTCTGGATAAAGCTTGTTTCCAGCTAAAAAGATTAATTGTGCGAGTTCAAAGTCTTTGCCAGCGCTAATATCCTTAATCAACAGAGTAATGACCATCAACTCCATCAGGGATTTGTCCCAATCGGCTGGAGGTTCCTCGTCGCTGTTTCCGAGGTCCAAAAGAGTAGTGACATGTTTGGCATCATACTCGAACTTGACTATACTTTTTCCATCTAATTTCTTGGAAACCAAGGGATACATCATGCCGGCTAGAGAGGCTATACGCTTATATTCCTTCGGCATTTGAATACCGTAATCGAGTGCTTTGAGTGCTACATTTGCGGCAAGTGAGTATTGTTTTCGGACGGAATATTCTCCAATTAAATAAGAATAAGGGGGCTCAGAGAATGGTTCGTTTTCGAGGCACCAGTTACAGTGTCTTATTATTTCGCTATGCCTTATTTCACTATTTGGATTGAAAAAATAAATCTGTGCTAGGCGCTCATGTGGCGATTTAAGCTTGAGATAGGGGCTGGATTCCCTGAGGAGTATATCTTCTGTGCGTCGAAGCCCGCGCATGTTATCGACGTTTATATACAGCCACGAAAAAAGAAGTAGCAACGTAGCCATAAGCGCAATAATCGATTGGCGTTGTGGAAGAAGGGGGAGCTTCAGGGCGGTTAAGATTATCAAAGGTAAAAGCAAGGTTGCAGCTAAATCCCAGTCCAGCCCACCGAATGACAGATTGAGGCAAAAAAGCATCACTAAAGAAACTACGACAACCGGTGTTAGGTGGCTTTTTGGGTGGTTTTTAGGATATATTATTAATATTGCAAGAACCGTTGGACTTGCGAATAGAATTAAGTTCAGATAGGTTATAAGATGGTTTAGCGATAGGAAATAATCCAGGTCGGCTATCGGCAAGAAAGCCTGTTCCGAAGGCATATCCGCAACAGATGACAATATCCAAAATAAAACTGCTATCAATATTGCGCTGGCAAGCGCGATATATCCAGCTCTTCTAAAACGATTCAGCAAGAGGGCGAGTAGTATTGCCATGGGGAAATATAGTGCGGTGGATACTATTGCCGGAATTATAAAAAGGTATCTTTTAAGGGAGTTTTCAGAGCTGTTTTTTAGATATACATGCAAGGCCCATATTGCCACGGCCAATGATGGTGCGTAGTATTCACAATGAGTGAAAACCAAAACCGCTCCAGAAAATGCTATGCCGAAAAAAACGAGAATTCGGTTGAATGCTTCCTCTTCAACAACCGAGGAGAGTTTGTAGGCAAACATCCCGAAAAATCCTGCCGAAATAAAATGCCAGAGATAGATCGATATTCTCCATGAAAGGATGTCCCCATTGCCAAAAACCCCACCGATCCACCCGATTAAGATCGAGGTAACTTTATATAATGCAATTGTGACTATACTGTGGATGGAATACGCCGATGTATCAGGAAAATTATGAACTACGCTGAATATCATGTGGGAATCGCCCCATAGAAAATGCGAAGACTTGAGGAAACATGCACCGAAGGCAAATACTACAAAAATGAAAAAACAGATTATCCTTTTCCGAGAGTCTTTAAAAAGAACATCGCCGAAACAACTGAGAATACCAGCGAAATATCGTGTTGTTTTTTCATCTATAAAGGACAGAAATATTAACCACAGAGTGATTTGTATTCCCAGCGGAAGGTAGAAAAACCCCGAGAAACTCCATAGTTTGCCCGGTAGAAAATACCCAATTTGAAGCAATGCGGCATAGACCGCGAAAAGTAATGGAATTGTCTTTTTCGCGGTATTCATAATTCAGTTTATTCCGATTCCAAGTCTTTCAAGTCGTATTTTTCTATTTTTCGGTATAGAGTGCTAACATCTATTCCGAGCATCTCTGCAGCTTTGGCTTTCTTCCATTCATGAGACATTAGAACCCAAAAAATATAGGCTTTTTCGACAGTTTCCATTGTGGGAAGATACTCGTCAGGGATTGTAATAAATGGCGATGTGGTTTCATGTGGCGTCGCCTCTTTGGCCGAATCCGGAAGATGTTTGGGTTGTATCTCGCTTTTATCGGCCATGAGGATTGCGCGTTCGAGGGCGTTCTCCAGTTCACGGACATTGCCCTTCCATGGGGCTCTTTCGATTAGTTCGGCCGATTTTTCTGAAAAGGTCTTTGGGAGTTCTTCGGTGCGAATAGCAATTTTTTTCAATATTTGATTGGCGATGGGGAGTATGTCCTCGCGCCTCTCCCGTAGCGGAGGAATATGCACGTGAAACACGTTAAGTCGGTAATATAGGTCTTCTCTGAAAGAGCCGTCGGCGACCATAGTCTTGATATTAGAGTTTGTTGCGGCTATAAGGCGGACATCGATTACAGTAGGCGATGTTGCCCCGACAGCAGTTATCTCGCGCTCTTCTAATGCGCGAAGTAGTTTAACCTGAATAGCTGGTGATGTAGTTCCCACTTCATCGAGAAGGAAAGTGCCGTTGTTGGCGGCCTCGATAAGGCCCATTTTGTCCTTGATTGCGCCGGTGAACGAACCTTTCCGATGGCCGAAAAGCTCACTCTCCAGAAGTTGCTCGGGAATTGCGCCGCAGTTAATTGCTTTGAAAGGACCGTTCTTTCTGGATGAAAGTGAGTGGATAGCCTTTGCTATTACCTCTTTACCGGTGCCTGATTCTCCGGTGATCAAAACAGAACTGTCCGTTGGGGCTATTTTTTTCACCAGTTCTTTTAACTCACAACCAGCCTTTGACACTGCGATGAAATCATCGATAGCACCGCCGGAAGCGCGGAGTTTCTGTTTCAATAAACGGTTTTCGTCACGAAGTTTCTTATTCTCGAATGCGCGCGAAATGGCGTATTTTATCTGGCTAACCTCGAATGGTTTAGTAATATAATCGAAAGCACCTTCTCTTAAGGCCTCCACAGCCGTTTGAAGGCTGGCATAAGCCGTAATCATGATAACCGGGATATTCGAGTTCATCGAGTGGGCTTTTTTAAGAAGCTCGAGACCGGAGCCTCCAGGCATCTTGATATCAGAAATGATAAGATCGTATTTGGATTCAGCAAGTAGGTTGATCGCGCCGCGAAAACTACCCACAGTTTGAATTTCGTAACCCTCGCGCGTGAGCATAATATCGAGGAATTCCTGCATTGATTCCTCGTCATCGACGATAAGAATTCTACCTAATCGTTCTTTAATAGCCATTCTGCATCTCCACTTTTTAGTCCTTTTATTCTATCGACCCATGATTTTGCATTTGTAAGTATCCATGCAGTTTCAAGAATCTCACCGGCGCTATGAAATTTAATGTGTAACATAGGCAATCTTCCCCATCTTCCGGCGAACTTTCTAACTGTGTCTATTAATGTAATACCGCTTAGAGGAATAGTCAATCTCTTATCGGAGGTCCACATCCAAAATTGTAGTTCCTCTTCAGTTAGCACTAAAAGCCCGTTACCGCGAAGGTTAGATTTTGAATCGGGAATTGGGAAAGCTGCACAATTCGCACCGTTTGCAGAGAGAATAACATCGATACCGGGATTGGCCTTATGCCAATGTTTGTCTGTGCGATATGCAATGCGGACCACCATCCAGATTAAGAACGCGAATAGCAATAAGCCTGCTGTAACTCCAATAATTATTATTGTCCAAACTGGCATATTAATCTCCTAAAACTCTCCTCCGAGGCTTATATGATGATAGGGTTTTGCCGAAAATTCGCTTAAATCGTATTGCCAGGCAATATCGTAGTTAAAAAGCAACCACCAAATCCAAGCACGTGCTCCGAAGCCCATGCCGATCTTGATGTCTTCGAAATGGCTATCACGCCACCCGCGAAACTCTGACAAATCTGTTCCCGTGATGGTGCCGATGTCTGTGAAGAATACGCCGTTTATCCCGCCGATGGTTATCGGTGGCATGCCTAATTTTAAATATTGAATAAAAGGATACCTTAATTCGAGATTTGCTAGAAGATATGTCTGTCCCGAATATGCGAAGTAATTAAATCCCCTGAGTGGTAAAAGCATACGCGAGTAGTAGATATCTCTAACGGAATAGATATCATTATTAGTGGTTCGCCAATTGAGCCAGGATTCGGTTCCCCCTAACCAATAACGAGGTGTGCGCTCGCCTCGAGCTGCACCTGTAGCTAACCTTATTGCAAAAGAATATCCTTGCCCGAAATGAGTATATTTTCGTAAATCCATTCTGCCGGCGTAATAATCCATTGCGCTGTTATCTATTCCGGGCATAAGCTCGAAGGATACCTTCATTCTCGAACCCGTAAGTGGACCGGTGTTTCCCCAAAGCGAATTATCTCTCACAGCACCTAGAGATAGCTTAATATCGAAGGGTTTTTCGTTCTCGGGAAGTTCTTCGCCTTGTGGAACACCGATGAAGTTACGAATGACTTGGATGCCCTCGATAGAGCATTCCAATCGATCGAATTGGCTAAGGGGATAATGCGCGTAAAACCCACCACCTATAACACGGTCAGAGAAAATACGGTCATTGTTGTCCCAAAAATAATCACGGTAATGAAAAAGCGTCGCACCTAAATCTGTCCTTCGGGCGAGGTATGAATAATTAGCGTAAATCGTCGAGTTCTCGATATCGTCGAGTAAGTCAACAATAAAAGTAATTCGTTGGTTGCCAAGGAGATCGCTGAAACTTAAGTAGGTTTGCCCGACAAAACCATAGTAAGTATCATAGCCCACCACGCCTGAAATAAGGTCTAAGGAAAACTGTGGAGTATAGCCCTGAACTTCGCGCGAGAGGCTGTCTTTACTTTGTTCTTCATAGTCTAAACCAGTGAATTCATAGCGCCTGAGATCGCCGTTAAATATGGGAAGTGGTGACGAAGGTTCATCGTCGATGTTGCAGGCACAAATGCTATCGCGACCCGAGATGAAAGGCGTATTCACAAGTGAATCAAGAGCAATGGGGTGCTCAAGATAATAAACATCAAAGCCGCCATCGAAGTAAGCCGAGAAAACTATCCTGCGGCTATCTGTATCCCAACTCGGCGAAAATGCGCCGGAAAGTAAGTCAGAATAAGGTCGATGCACTACACTATCCCCAAGTTCCGCCATCCAGAGATTGCGAATGCCATTCCGTTCGCTGGTATATGCAATAAATTCGCCATTTGGAGAGTATGCTGGGTGATCGTTACCGAATCCATCAGTGGTAAGCGCCATGAAGGACGCATCGTCTAGATTGTAAATCCAGATGTTATATGCACCATAAGGGAATTCTTCAGGTTTCGGTTGCGAAGACATTTGCCCTTGTTCTTCTTTTAGTGATTCGATACTTTTTTCAATTGGTCTGTCGCTGGAGAAGGCAATACGTTTGCCATCCGGAGAAATCGAGGGCATTCTGTCGTCATATTTATCGGCCGTAATTGCTAAGGGTGTTGAGCCATCGAATTTTGCGATAAAAATATCCGACCTGTCACTAACGAGCGCCGAAAACGCTATAGCGCTATCGCCGGGAATGAAAACGGGCGAGGAAATCTCCCGAAAATCTTGCCAGCTGAGAGTTTTAATGATCTTCCAATCCTCGCTACTGTATATAACAAGTTCGTCATTATCTCCATGTTTACGAGAAAAAGCGAGGTAATTGCCGTCGCTCGACCAGCCCGGGCGGCTTCTAAAGGGGTGGAAACTTTCGGAAGAACCTTTGCGCTGACTGCTTGCTATCTTATGCCTTTCCTCCGTAATAATATCGATTGTGTAAAGACCAACATAGTCGTCTTTATCCGAGAGAAAGGCCACGGTGTGGCCATCGGGCGAGAAGGCTGGCATGACATTGTAATATGAGTGCTCCTTTTCATGGTCTGTAACGCGCGATGCTATGTCCTTAGGGCGCTTACGGAAGCCGTATTCAGGGAAATACTCAGTCTTTTTGGTTTCGAGCCAATCTTCATATAGTTTTTTCTGGTCTTTACCGATGGCGGATTTTAGGGCGGCATCGGCGGTTATATGCACCTGTCCTTTGCCGAGTATCTCTCCGACTTTGCGCCGTCCATAGCGACGCGCAATATAATTCACAACGCTCGCACCCTCTTTATAGGCAAGAAAACCCGATAAGTAATTGAGTGGAACAACATAATCGTTAAGGATTGCGTCACGGAGATACATATCGCTTTCGACATCCCAACATATCGATTCCCATTCACTTATACCTTCGGCAAGCCAGAGCGGCATCTCGAATATACGATTAGCTGCAAGCTGATTGACCGGGCCGCGCCCGAGAAGTTTATCGAAAACGATCCCGTGCGCCATCTCATGGATAAGGACATGTCGAAAATCCTCATAGCTTCCATTGAATGGCAAAACAACGCGTGTCTTAAATGACTCGGTGAAACCACCGGTGCCTTCGCCGAGAATCGACATTGTAATATTCGTTTGTTGGAAATCCCCGGGTGAGGCGTATAATATCACCGGCACCGGTTTTTCAACTCCGTGGCCTAAATCATCGCTGATTATATCGTAGGCCTCTTCGAGAATGTCGGCTGCGATAATCGCGAGATTCTCGAAACCATTCTCAAAATAAAGCGTGAAATGCTGCTCCTCGAAATAATACCACTCCCCGGTGTCATATTGCACCTTATTTCTGCCGAAGCTTTCGCAAAAAATTGAACCGACAAAAGACAGCAGGATCAAAGTAGTTATGTATGCGTGTTTAAAGGTCATTTACACCATGGCTTTTGTTATAAAGTAATCTTCTGGTTTGTGTTAAATAGTTCATTTCTCTGTATCGATATTCTAGATGCACGAATGTATATTCCTTTTATTTTGCTTTGATAAAAAAACCAATAATTCCAGCTAGTAGCATTTTTGCTGCCTAATCGTGTTTCAAAAGAATATAATGTAAACTGCCGGAGATTTCCAGCGGTAATCGAGGTTTTGGAATTGTTGAATGGAATTAATTATGGTATTATGAACAAGCTGCTATTGATAGGGGAGGGCTATGAGTTCCCGCTTTTGTTACAGAAGGTGGGAGGGCATGTTGGCTTTCCTTTACATCGTCATTGGGAGGAGGGCGAATACTCGCAGTGACCGTGTCGAAGCAGGAGATTTATCGCTTTGGTCAAAATGACAGGTTGGACGAGCATAAGATCAATCGCCATCTTTGGGTTTTCGACCGGACGGAAATGATAGACCTCCGTAAGTTTTAAAAAAAACAGCAATGAAGGTTCTAACACGCATAAGAGCGCTCTTAAGTGTGTCCAGAACACATGACCTTCCTTAAAATCCCTTGCGCCTTGGAGGAAAAATCATATCTTACAACGAAAATATTTATTTGAGGTAGTATTGTGAAATGTCCGTTTTGTAACAGTGATTTCGATAAAGTGGTAGATTCGCGTTCGGTGCGCGAAGGCACCGCTGTGCGAAGGCGTCGAGAATGCTCCTCTTGCGGTAACCGTTTTACAACCTACGAATATGTCGAGGAATTCCAGATAACAGTTCTCAAGCGTGATGGTAGGAGCGAGTCGTTTGACCGCGAGAAAATTGTTACAGGCGTTAGGTTTGCGTGTAGGAAAAGACCTGTAAACGCAGAACAAATAGAATCGATGGCGAATTCGATAGAAGCTGAATTACTTGAACACAACGGCCTCGAGGTTAAATCCTCACTTATCGGTGATATGGTTATGAAAAGGCTAATAGATATGGATAGGGTAGCTTATATCCGTTTCGCCAGCATCTACAGAAACTTCGACGATGTAATCGATTTTGAAGCTGAGCTTTCTAAACTGAAAGTTGAAATTCCACAGAGCGGAGAAGAAGATGTTTCTCTCTGAAAAAAGACTTGCCGAGATCTTTGATAAGGTTTCCCAATTGAAGATAGCAGTGATCGGCGATGTTATGCTCGATAAGTATCTTTGGGGTGAGGCCGATAGGATTTCTCCCGAAGCGCCTGTGCCGATAGTTGACCTTAAAAAGGAGGAGATCCGTATTGGTGGTGCTGCCAATGTGGCCGACAACCTCAGTGTTCTTGGGGCTGAGCCCCTGCTCATTTCGCTGATTGGCAATGATATCGCTGGGGAACAATTCAAAGCCCATTCAGCGGAGCTTGGGCTTCCAATAGATTTATTGGTAGTTTCCGATAAAAGACCGACCACAGTTAAAACCCGTATTATTGCCAGGAATCAGCAGGTATGCCGAATTGACAGCGAATTAGCGGTGGAAATGTCACCAGCTGTTTATAAAAAACTCGCCGAAAGACTGGATTCGGTTGCCTCTGAAGTAGATGCTGTGATAATCTCCGATTACGGTAAGGGCGTAATTACTTCAGATTTCGTCAGCAGGATAGTTAATTTATGTCGTAACTCGGGGAGTATCGTAACAGTTGATCCTAAAGAGCATCATTGGAAATATTATAAGGATGTCGATCTTATAAAGCCGAACGACAACGAAACATCGCATGCAACCGGTATTGCTACGGATACGGAGTTTAATCTCGAAAATGCGGGTTGGAAACTTCTGGAGATGACCTCGGCGAAAGCCGCGCTTATTACTACTGGCGAGCGCGGAATGAGCATATTCAAACCCGGTGAAAGGGTCGAACATCTCAAGACTATGGCACAAGATGTTTTCGATGTTACTGGCGCGGGTGACACAGTTATTGCTGTGGCAACAACGGCATTGGCTGCTGGTGCAAACTTAATCGAGGCTGCAATAATTGCAAACCACGCCGCAGGAGTGGTTGTTGGTGAGGTTGGAACTGCTGCAGTGAATCTCGAAGGTATAGCTAATAGTATGGTTAGGGAAAAAACCGTCCAAAAAACTAATGGATAAATTTAATCGTATAGCCGAACTCAAAGACGAAGGCAAGAGGATAGTCTTCACCAATGGCTGTTTTGATATTATTCATAGAGGACATATAGAGTATCTAAAGAAAGCAAAAGCCCTCGGTGATATTCTTGTTATTGGGCTGAACTCCGATGCGAGTGTTTGTCGGATAAAGGGCGAAACACGCCCTATAGTTCCGCAGGAAGATAGAAAGCTTATCTTAGAATCACTCCGTTTTGTCGATGTAGTAATTATCTTCGACGAAGACACCCCAGAAAAACTCATAAACAAAATCAAACCCGATGTTTTGGTCAAGGGTGCTGATTGGAAGATAGATGATATTGTCGGATCGAAATTGATTATCGACAATGGAGGAGAGGTTGTTACGATAGACTTCGTGGAGGGCAAAAGCACCACCTCTATTATCGAGAGGATATTACGCACAAAGAAATGAGGTTCCTATGATGGAAAAGAGTCTTAAAGATTTCGCCAAGGATGAATTCTTTGCTGGCCATTTCGCTTTGAGGTTGTGTAATAAGCGCTTAAAGAGTAACGGCGAGCCTTATCTTTTATTAGAGATAGGCGATGCCTCTGGAAGGCTTCCTGCAGTTTACTGGGGAGCCGATTCCAAGGAAGTTTTTGATGAGATTGGCGATTCGCAAGTTGTTTTTGTCAAAGGTGTAGTCAATGAATATCGAGATAAGCTTCAAGTAACGATTAATGAAATTAGACCAGCCTTACCTGAAGAACTCGATAGCACAACCCTGCTTCCAAAAGGAGAATTTGATTTTGAAGAGCTCGAGAGGAGGCTCTCGGCCAAAATAGAATCCATTTCCGATAAATGGCTTTCAGCCCTTATCCGTTACATTTTTGACGACGATAAAACGAAGAAAAAATATCTCGAAACGCCTGCTGGGAAGCTATGGCATGGCGCATATATCGGCGGTCTTGCAGAGCATTCCATTAATGTTGCCATATTGTGCGAAACTACGGCAGGGTTTTTCCCTATATGCCGGAGAGACCTTGTTGTCGCTGGAGCATTGTTGCATGACATCGGCAAGATCGAAGAGTTATCCTCAGATGCATACTTTGATTATACTATTCCCGGGAGGCTTATCGGGCACATCGTTATTGGAAATCAGCGAATTTTGGAAGCTATTTCCAAAATTGAAGGCTTTCCTCAAGCTCTCTCCGACGAGTTGTCGCACATGATACTCTCGCACCATGGCTCGCCAGAAATGGGTTCACCGGTTGCCCCAATGACAATCGAGGCCTGTATTCTTCATCATTCAGACCTGCTTGAAGCGCAGGCCAACGCATATAAACATATTATAAAGCGTGACTTGCAGAATCCGGGGGAGTTGTCAAAGTGGGTGAAGCCATTAGGGGGGTTCCTATATATCGACCAATACCGCGATGAAAACGGCAAGGAGTGATCTAAAAACGCAATCGCTAAACGATGCCCGAAATTCACTATTCTGGCCAGCGCTTGCTATAATGTATTTCGCGAGTCGTGTGATATTTTTTCCATTGGGCTATGGTGTCGATTCGGATGCTTGGCGTGTTGCTAAAACCGGTATCGATTTCATCGGAAAAGGGATTTATTCACCTTCGCGTCCTCCGGGCTATCCGGCAATGGAAATTCTTGTCGGTCTTTTAAAAAGCTCGTTCGCATCCAATCTTGCGATTGCTATACTGGGTTTTGCTGCGATAATAGCCTTCCATTTTCTATGCAAACAACTCGCGTTACCTCGTCCTCGTTTGACGACAATTGTATTCGCCTTCACCCCGTTATTTTTGGTTTTCTCAGCGACTACCATGGATTATATTCCATCGCTGACTTTTGTGCTATGGGCGTTAGTTACAGCCGGTATGGGCCTTTTCCCAATATCTGGTTTTCTTTTTGGAATGTCGCTTGCCTTTCGTCCCGCAGGAGTGATCTTATTACCTTGCTGGCTTTATTATCTTTGGCTGAATAAGATGTCGAAAAAAGACGCGCTTTTCAGTATTTTAGCAATGGCCTCGGTCGTGGCTATCTGCTTTATCACATTGCTTGTAGGGTCTAGTAATGGAGCGAGTTCTGTCCCGTTTTCATTGGATTTAGCGCTTTTACAACGCTTTGTATTTATACTATATCGGTCATACGGTGCTTTCGATCTATTAGGGTGGATTGCGATATTAATTGGATTATACCATGTTTTTCTTAAAGCGAAAACACATGATATAGCTGAGATTTTGTTTGTGCTGTCGGCTTTACCATTTATTGCATTATGGATTGTTCTGCCCCACGAATCGGCCTACTGGTTAACGCTTTTGCCTTTTATTCTTTTGGCAATATTTACTGTTAAATTCAAAAAGAAAATAATGTTATTCCTCGGATTGATGCTTATCTTGCCGGCGTTTATATCCATAACGCCACGCCTAAAAACCCCGACTGGTTATATATTGCGCCCGAATATCACTCGCGGTATAGTAATAGAAGATATAGTCGTTCGTCGTAGAATAATGAGATATCGAAGTCTTCTCTCAAAAACTGCTTTTCCCGATAATTCCCTTGTTATTTGTGGAAGATCCTCAGCCTATTTTGAATTAAATACAGATTTCGAGTTTATTGGCGAACTAAAGGGCCATGATATGTGGCGTTCGAAAACCTCCGAGGTGTATTTCGTCGATGGCGTAAGCAAAATGACTGTCGATTCATGGTTATCCGAAGGTAAAAAAGTGTTTATCCTCGAAGAGGCCGTTCCTGCAACTAAAATGACCTTCGGATGGTTGCCTGAAGAACTCGGTGTCGAAGTGGTGAAGCTGGGGGATGGCTACTAGATAGTCATTGGCCGAAAAGGCGAATCTTGTATTCGCCCGCTTTCTAATATTTAGACCGATGATAGAAAATTAAAGCCTTCCAAAAATAAACTAAATTAAATAGCATGATCAAAGCACCATGTCGGTGATTCATGTCTGGCGCTGGCGCGTGGGAAAGGTCGGGAGGTGTGGGGATTTTTGCGGGCGAAAATTAGGTAAAAAATATACAGTATCGACCGTAGCAAAAATCGTGACAGCGCGGCGAGAATAATAGAAAAACGGGAGTGCACAGCATTGCTTCACTACAAGTTGAAATTAAAGCCAATAGGCAAATCTAGCTTCTATTTTTCATTTATCCCTTGCTAAAAAGAGAAGAATTCCATTTATTTGTAATAAACATAAAATCCCAGAGGTAAATTATGAAAAAAATACTCTTGCTTTCTTTAATTATCATTGTCCCAGTATTTGCACAAAACTGGACAATGCGATTCACCATAGAGGCGATGGATTCAGCGATTTTCCTTCGTAGCTTTGGTGTCGCCGATGGCGCGTCCAACGGTTACGACATACTCAACGACATTCCCGCCTTTGTTTCGCCAGACGATACTACGGTTTTTTTCCCGGTTACCGGGACCTTTGTCACTGCATTGTCCACAGATATACGCAATTCGCGAGTTTCATCTCATATATGGGATGTTAGATTTCAGAATATGCCCTTTTCCACAGTTACATGGTTCACCGATTCCCTGCCGCTTGAAGGCGTTTTCGAGATAGCCCCATATCATCCTGATTCCACGCCATCGCATTGGGTGGATATGAGAGTGGCCAGCGCGACTGCTGTGCCATCAGGTTTTCAAGCTGCTATAAAATGGTCTATACCGATGGGGGAGGATACAATCCCGCCTTATGTGGCTGCATGGTCTCCAGCCGATGGAAGCACCGGTAACCTGCGCGAAACGAATATCTATTGCGAGGTTTTCGATGATGGTTCTGGTGTCGATGAAGGCACTATAGAGCTTATTGTTAATGGAATGGGCGTAACATGGCTTTCAACTATAGACACTATTGCGGGTGGATTTTCGCTTAGCTACGACCCTTTTACGGATTTCGGATGGGGAGAAGAGGTTCAGGTTATCCTAAATGCATTCGACCTAGAAACACCCGTAAATTCTATCGCTGACACCATAGTTTGGTGGACAATAATGGACAGTCTAGCCCATACTGTTACAGGCACTGTCGGCACAGGTGACCCATTCGTGCCCATAGAGGGTGCAGAGATTTCATTGGCGGAAAAATTCGATACAACTAATTCAGCAGGATACTTTCACATAGATAGCATCTCCGATGGCTTTTACAATCTTAGAGTATCAGCAGAGGGATATTCGACTAACACAACCTTTATTAATATTGTTTCAGATACAGTTTTGCATATAGTCCTCGAGGAGACACCACCTCCAGAGGTTCTCCTTATAGATTACGATTCGGGAATACACCCCTTTATCGATGGCGGGGATACACTAGGCGAAGATGATGTTATCGCGGAACTGCTTACAAACAATGACTATTCCTATATTCGCACCGAACAGAATCCGGATATTGCTGCTTACCGTCTCGATGAATATAAATATGTAGTCCTGATAACACCTGTTAGAACGGATGGCTCTCGCGTGATCATCCCTGACGGCGATCTCGATCTTCTTGCATCGTGGCTCGAGGACGATGGCAGACTTCTCTGGATAGCCCCAGATGCAGGACCAGATTATGCCGGAGGAAGTGCCTCCTCGGGCGCATTTTACGACTTGTTTGGCGCTATTTATGAATCGGATGGTCGATCGGCTGAACCAACCGGCAATGTTGCCACTCTTTCCGGCGAGCCTGAATGGTTTTTCCTCTCTGTCGATGCAGATTATTGCCTTAACTCACCCGCTGATAATTACATAGATGAATTCTCACCTGCCGATGATAGCACATATATTGCACTCGCAAGTCAGGATTCAGAACCCGAGCCTATTTTGGCAACCGGCCGTGTCATGTTTCGTGATCTACCGCGTTATCGCACAGTGCTTTCGTCGATCCTCTTCGGTGGCATCGATGATGGTTTTTTCCCGAATAACAAATCCTCGATTTTCCGTGCCTGTATGGATTTTCTAAGCAATGAATATGGTGTCGATGAGGCTATCACTAGACCAAAAACCCAGGAACTCGTTGCGTATCCAAATCCCTTTAATTCTGCTGTTACAATTAACGGCCTGAGCGAAGGTGGAAGCGCTGAAATATACGATCTTTCAGGAAGATTGATCGAGCGTATTGATAGGACAGAAATTAATACTCTGTGGAATCCCGAGCTTAAGACATCTTCCGGCATATATCTGATAAAAGAAATAGGTTCAAATAGAACCGTAAGGGTTTTATTGATTAGATAAACTCTATAACATATTATTGTAGAATATGTTATAGAGTATGCCTTATAGTATAGATTATATAAAAAGGCTAACTATATATTAGCGTGAATTATAGCCAATTTTTTGCCTAATTCTGGCGCAAAAGAGATAAATTGTTTCATAGTATCGCACATGTAATCGGGGCAATGGGCGCAGGTCGGAACGCCTTTATTTATCGCGCAAATACGCAGCGAGCATTCGTTTGCATGGGCTGTGCTTAGCCTTCCGCCTTCCATGCAACCATCGCAGATACAATTTTCGGGACAAATATCACCGCTGTATGCCTGATTCCATTTTTCGGCAATCTTGGCGAATTCCCCGGTGTTATTATTTTTTGTAGCGATGTATGCTTCACATTCGTTGCAATTTAGCCCACAAGCGGCGATTTTTGCTGCCATCATTCCTCCTCGTGTATAACTTCGATTAATTTCTTAGCGGCCATGAGCGGATCGTCTGCTTTCATTATAGCGGAAACAACCGCCGCGCCATCGCAACCTGCCTGAATGACCTGTTTTGCATTATTATATTTAATATTCCCAATTCCTACAATTGGAATTTTTACCACAGCCCTGATTTTACGGACACCTTCCAAACCGACCTGGGGTGGAGTATCCAGTTTTGTAGGAGTAGCCCATATTGGACTTACAGCTATGTAATCAGCACCATGCTTTTCCGCGAGAATGGCCTCATCCACCGAACTGACGGATACTCCGATAATATAATCACTCTTCAGAATTTTGCGTGCTTGAATTAGCGACATATCTTGTTGACCGATATGCACTCCACGGGCACCGATTTCGAGAGCTACGTCGATGTTGTCGTTTATTATCAAAGGCACTCGGTGTTGTTCGAGTTTTTTCTTTAGTCTTTTTGCAATAGCTACAAAATGGGAATTATCCAGGTTTTTTTCCCTTAACTGAACTATCGTTACTCCGCCAAGAACGGCCTGAGTGACAATGTCTATAAGCTCTTGGTCTCCACACATTGCACTATCTGTGACAAGATATAGGGTGTATTTAATATCAGTTTTCAATTTATATCTCGTCGATCTTCAATTTATTTAGGTTTTTGTTCTCGATATAACTCAATGCATCTATGAATTTAGCAAGGAAGCTTCCCGGATACGGAGTTTCCTGAAAAGCTAGGTCTCCGGCAATAGCATAATAACCGAAGGCCGATACTGCTGCAGTGAGAGGGTCTTCATTTGCTCCAATAAAAGCTCCTACGGTGGCGGTGAGTCCGCAGCCTATGCCAGTTACCCTTGTCATTATTGGATTTCCGTTTGAAACCCGGACAATTCGAGTGCCGTCTGTTATTAAATCGCGCTTTCCGGAGATGCCGATTATGCAGTTGTAGCGCTGGGATATATCGAGTGCAAAATCGACCATTTTATCTACATCGTGGATGGAATCCACTCCACGGGCACCATCCGAGCCTGCAATTGAATTTATTTCCGAGGCGTTGCCACGAATAACTGCCAGTTTTACTTCTCGGAGTATCTCCATTGATTTTTCCGTTCTAAGACGCGTAGCTCCAGCACCGACAGGATCAAAAATCACCGGAACACCGAGCTTATTGGCTTTTTTGCCCGCAAGAATCATAGCCTCGACCAATTCGTTACTGAGTGTACCAATATTGAGAACCAAGCTATTTGCTATCGAGACCATGTCTTCGACCTCGTTTATCGCATGTGCCATAACCGGTTGTGCGCCAATGGCTAGGAGTATATTAGCGGAAGAATTCATTACAACAAAATTTGTAATATTATGAACGAGGGGCTTTTTTTGGCGAACGGCCTCCAAATTTGCTTCAACATGCTTTATCCAGTTTATTTTCATAATCGACCTCCAATAAAAAAAAGTTCCTAACGGAACCTGCTACTTCCTACGCCGGTATTACCCGGATCAGGTTCCACGGGTATAATCTCAGGTTTTAATACCACCCCGGTAAGATAATTATAGCCTCATATCACAGATTATCAAGAATAAAAGTAAGAAAGGATTACATGCGTGGGATTTTATAATTCAGCATAGTAATTAGCAAATAATAATGCTTTTTCGCTAATCGTAATTATATCCAAATGAGAAGTTAATCTGTTGGAGCTTTTCTGTATTGGTTCCCCATGAAAGCTGTAAAGGGCCAAGTGGAGTCGCTATTCCCCAACCAGCACCCCAACCCCAAATAGTTTCTTTTAATTCTAATTTATCATCTTTTTGCCATGTTCGGCCAGAGGTCACTCCTGAAAAAATATAAACTGGGTCCATCGGGTTAACTCTAAAATTGAATCCCATTTTGAAAAACGAGTTACCTCTTCGTTCATCGCCACGTAAGCCCCAAAAAGCTACGTCTTGTCCCAGTTCAAACTGCTCGAAAAATGGAGGTCCTCCCGACATATAGCCGCCCATGACATAGGGGTGAAATGTAAGCGCTTCCGTCCATGTCCAATAGCTCTGAAAACTGGCGTATGATTTAGAAAAGGAGTATTCACCGCCGAGGATGTCCTTGCTGATCATGAAATAACTCTCGTGGTATTTGCCATGTCTGGGGAATTGCCTGTCGTCGAAGGTGTCCACAATTGAGCGAATAGCAAATCTATTAAGTGGATACTCTTTATGGTTGCTTTTTTCCGGTCCAAATACTACATATTCAGATCCAATCTCCAAAAAAAGCGTCCCAAATCTTTTAATTTGCTGTCCCAGAGATAGTTTAATGCCATATAAATATATATCGTAGGTCTCAGAAATCGTATCGGCTTGCCATAAATCGTATTTCGTTCCTTTGGCAAAAACAGTTGTGTTTCCTGCTATAAATGAACGCCATATTCTATCAGTTTCAATTTTAGAATAGATGTTCCAACGACGCGAACCACCATTAATACCAAAATTCAGTCTCCATGCAATTCCAAAAAGATTATCATCTCCTATTTCGACGGCTCCCTCAACTCCATTTAAAATATCATACCGCGCACCTAATCTTATCCCTAAGAAGGGTTTTTCAGCTAACTCTAATAAAACAACAACGCCGCTATCGCCCCTTTCTAGTCTAGGAATAATTGACTCGAAAAGATTGGTCGCATGAATATTCGACATCGTGTTTTCAAGTAATCGATTTTGATATTTTTTGCCTATTTCAAGGTCTGAAAAACTTCTAATCACCCAATCTTTTGTTCGGTTATTCCCTTCAATTCTGATATCTTCGATTAGACCTTCTTCAAAAATTATGCCGAGGGTTCCAGCATCTACAGCTGCGAAATAAATATGGGAGAGGTCGAATCCCTTCGATTTATAAAAATCCTCTATCGAGGAAAGAAGAGAATCGATTTCCCGATGATTAGCCGGTTGCGTTGTATCTATTACAAATTTTGAAATAAAAGTATCAACATCGAATGATTCTACTCCGACCATTTTTATACCGTGTAATGGCGGATTTAGTTCCACATGAACCTGCAAATTCATAGTGTCATGACTAACTGCGTAATCTATTGCAACATCCTTATAAATACCCTGAGAGTATAACTCGTTTAGTTTGTTCTTTAGTGTAGAGATCGATATTTTATTGCCTGAAATTAAACCAATCAAATCACCATTATCAATTGAAGAGATTGTATATATTGTGATATTATTATCTTTGTATTCGAGGATTTCTTTTATATCTTCCAATTTAGTTTCAGCAGCCTTTTTACCAATTTCAATTATTGAATCGATATTGTCGAAATCATAACTACCTTGTGAACCGAGATCGGGTTCAATAAGTATATCGGCGAGTTTTCTCTCATACTTTTTTTTATCCTCAGCCATGATATTGGTGGTTTGGTCTAAAATATAGAGCGCATTATCTAAAGCCCTTGAATAGTTTAAATCTGCCGTTGCGTCTACAGCGATGATTTTTGCGCTACTTAAAACTTTGGCAATTTCTACAGGTATGGGATATAATAACCCGCCATCGGCCAGAAGAATCGAATCTATCTCGAGAGGGGAAAGAAATAAAGGTATAGCCGAGCTTGCGCGCAATGCGACAGCAAGATCTCCTTCTGAAAAAATTAATGGTTTTCCAGAACGAAGATCGGTTGTTACAGCCCTAAAGGGAATTTGTAGCCTGTCAAAATCGCCATTGGCAGCGAAATTAGGGGCGGCACAATATAGCACAAGTAAACTTGATATTCTATTTGCAGCGCTGATGCCCTCTGGAATATATGGTCTAAAATTCAAAAACCTAAGATGAACTAGAAAGCGTTCAGTTGCCATTCTCTGAGTCTGGAAAAGCTTTGTTCGTTTAGGAGAATCGTAGATCAAATCGCCCCATTCGATCTGATGAACAATTTGGTTTAGCTGTGATGTGTTATAACCTGCCGAATATAGACCACCGATTATCGCTCCCATACTTACACCAACAATAGCACTCGGATGCAAATCGTGCTCCTCGAAAACTTCTAAAACACCAATTTGGGATAGCCCTCGAGCGCCTCCACCAGAGAGAACAAGTGTAAAATCATTCTTATCTGCGGATGGATGTCTCCATATGCGACCATCTTTTGGATCGGAAAAAGAAACCTCGATTTTTCCAACTGATTCTTCAGTCGGGGAATCATCAGCTATTATTATCGTGCAAGAAAGAAAAAAAACTCCAGCTAGTATGGAATATAATGGCCTCAAATGGTGTCCTAACGATTTCCAATGTTGGCAAGCGATTTCCCAGCCATCATTCGGACAAAACCGGAGGCATCCGTTTGGCTTTGCTTAAGTGCGTTTGCTACCTTATAATTTCCACGATAATACCCTAAAGCTTGACAGGCGAAGCCTCTGTTTAAATAGGAAGGATCTTCCAACAAATCAAATAGAAGTGGAAGTGACTCTTCGGATGCGAACATACCGATTGTTTCAATAATATGGGATTTTTCGATAATATCTATCGAATCGCTTTCAAATCTCCTCATTAAAATATCTATAACGGAATTATCTCCGATATTAGCAATGGCATAAGAAGCCGAATATCTGACGAAAACATTTGAATCACTAAAAAGGGGAATAAGAGATTCAACAGCACGATTTGAGCCGATTTCACCAAGACTGATAGCAGCCTGCCTTCTAATTGAAGGCAGATCATCATCTAATGCATCTATTAAAACGGGCAGTGCATTAATATCAGCACAGTTCCCTAGGGCTCCTAGCGCAGAATACCTTAGTTTACTGCTTTGAGATTGAGCCGCTAAGATCAGAGGGACGCCGGAAGATTTGGAGCCGATTTCACCAAGTAAGTAAGCTGCGAATGAAGATTCAGTCTCGTTAGGATGAGCGAGAACTTCGGTAAGCGGTTCGAGTGCCTCTTTTCCAATAATGATGATTACTTGCTCAATAGCATCTCGAATAGGGGGATACTCTCTATCGAAATAGCATATCATAAACCTAACAGTTGTTTCTCCACCATCGATAAGTTTAGATAATGCCTCTTCTACCTTTTCGGGTTCACTTTGTTTTTGAGATATCAAAACCATGAAACTATGCTTGAGTTTATTTTCACTAGGTTTCGCAATAATTGACGAAATAGCGGTTAGGAGTATAAAAAATGTAATAATATGATTTTTCATCTTATTCTGAATTTGCTATGATCGAGTTAAACTTATTTTTAGCATATCCCATTATTCTCTCTGTAAACTCAGGGAATAAGGGAGATATCTTTGCTCCAATTCGCTCGAACCCTCCCGTGAAAACGAGTTTTTTGCCCAGAGCCGTAGCTCGTAAAATTTCTTCCGCTACATTTTGAGCTGAATCAATATGCCAACCTGCTGCCTCAAATGAAGGTCTGTATTTCGAAATAAAATGAGTGTCAACTGCACCGGGAACAATACAAGTTAAGGAGATACCTTTTTCAGAGAACTCTGGAGCAGCTGAACGGCAGAACATAACAAGTCCAGATTTGGCAGAATTATATACTGAGAGATACGGCAAAGGCACAATGCCAGCAAGGCTCGATACTATAGTTATTCTCCCTTCGCCTCTGGGTGCCATTTCTTTGAATAAAGAACTTGCGAGTATAATTGGCGAAATCAAATTGAGAGTAACATCTTGGTTTATAATTCTCGATTCTAGTTCACAAACAGGATAAAATGTAAATGAACCAGCTAATAAAAAAGCCGTATCGATCTTTCCAAATTTATCCATCGCCTCTTCAATAAAGCTGTCTCCCTCAGTTTGGTTGGATAGATCGGCTTTGATCACAGCACACTGTCCTCCGATGGATTCGACATATTCTTTCAAATCGCTCAATCTTTGTTCGTTATAACCGATAGCCGTGATTTTGCAGGCTTCTCGAGCCAATCTTGCAGCAATTATCGATCCTATGCCACCGGTAGCCCCGGTGATAAATATATGTTGTCCTGCAAAAGCGCCAGCGGCTTCGATCACTGTTTTTTCTCCTCCAAATTCGCAGGGAAATCTATCCCAATTCCGTATTTCCCGGTGCCCCACCAGCTAGAATTATTGCCTTTCCCACTAAAATTATCATCTCCAGCACAATCCAGCATAAGCCCAATCGAACCAAAGTCTCTGTTCCAATTTCCATACCCTTGCACATTGTATTCATTTCTGGCAGTATAATTGTCGTTTCCCGCAAAGTCGATAAACACTCCAACTCCATTTGCATTTCCGGTTCCCTGAGAAAGATCGTGGACGATGTAATTATCGTTGCCATCCAGATCGAGGAAATATCCTACTGCCAGGTCGTGTCCTGAACCCTGAGAAACTCCATGCGAGCAATAGGAATCGTCGCCTGTTTTATCCAATAAGATCGCCGCACTTAGATGTGTAGCTGTTCCCTGTGAGTATTGGAAACCAATATAAGAATCGTTGCCGCCACCATCCCATAGGCCACCGAGTGCTAACCAATAACTCGAGCCTTGAGAAAAGATGTCCGCAATATAATTATCGTCGCCACTACGATCAAAGAGAAAGCCTATTCCACCAGACCAATCTGGTCTATTGCCGAGGCCGAATCCTTGAGAAAGAGATAGATAATGACCAGTATAACTAAGTTTATTGCTATATGTTCCTTGAGAAATGTAATTGTCATTCCCTCCAGTATCGATAAGGAGGCCTAAACCACCTATATAACCAAATCCTTGAGAAAAAATAGTGGAGGAGTATTTGTCATTTCCCCCTTTATCAAGAAGCGTGCCCCAGCCTAGAAAACCGCAGCCTTGAGTGCAGGCTTTACCGCTGTATTCATCATCGCCGGCCTTATCGACAAGGATTCCAGCACCATAACACCCACAAGCAATGCCCATGTTATCGGTTAAATAAAGGTCATTACCGTTATAGTCGATAAGAACCCCTATTCCCATTCCTCCGGAACCGAAAGCGAAAGGTTCATCAGATATATAAGAATCGTTGCCGCCTAAATCTATGCACACCGCGAATGGATTTTGTGGATCGGCTCCACCTGCAGAAGAAAGATAGAAGTCGTTGCCCCCTAAGTCGAGAATTACAGCGGCTCGTTTTCTATAGACCGTTTCTCTAGGGCCTCCTATAACTACCAACCCTCTATCTGTTTCACACCAATAAATGACATCCCCCGATGCTATACTATCCGGTATGTCTATTTCGGAGGGGTTTTTTGCTGTAAGGCCTTTAGATTTTTCCGCAGCTGAGAGAGCCGCTTTAAATGTAATCGCATAAGCAGACGCAATCTTGGCTCTGTTAATTTTAGTGGAAATATTGAAAATCCTATCGGTGAGTTTTTCGATTTCAAGTTGGCTTTCATCGAAATCTTCAAGCGATGTTTCCCCTTGCTCAGAATCGATGTCATGTTCCGCGTCATTTGACAAATAATTCAAACCCCATTCTTCCAACGAATCCATCTGAAAGCTATCAACTGATGAGAAAGCAGCAGTGAATTCAACTGATGCCTGTTCGAAGGAGGCAAAAATGATGTCCAGCACGTTCCTCAATCGAACTGGAATTTCCTTTTTCCCTTTCCATGGGTATTCCTCCGACACTGATTTAGCCACAGGTTGTTCAATTTCATTGTCGGTGAGTCTAATCGATGCTTCTACGACCTTGAAAGCACTCGTATTATTATCGGACAAAACTATCCCAAGCGAGTCGAGCAAGTAGGGCATTTCGAGAGGTCTATGCATACTGGAATCGATTAAAGACATTCTGAAGGGTCCCGAAATTAATGATAGGACAGAAAGATCGATATTGTGCATTTTGAGTGCAGTAAGACCTTCATTGATGAAAGGGTCCAAATCGACTTGCTTTCCACTACTATATAAAAAAGTCGGGATAATTAAAATTAATAACAGCGCCGTTTTTTTCATCCATCCTCCGCGCATTTCAATTTATATTTGATTAATTAAGTATGTAATTTAAAAAACAAATCTATAAAGGCAACATGATTCTCAAATCAAACAATCTAATCTACTGTTTTTTTTACTAATTATTCTTCGACCTTCAAATTTCCAGCAATAACCGTGCCCGTGGAATCAAGAAAAATAGCCTCGAGTTGAGGATTGCTTTTTAGAAATTCCATCCCGTATTCTGGTCCCATAACGAATAGTGCGGTCGAATAGATATCCGCCGTAAGGCCTTTGTCTGCGATAATCGTGACACCGGAACATCCCCTTGCCGGTTTTCCATCCTTGGGGTCCAAAATGTGATGGTAATGCACTCCATTCTTAACGAAATATCTCTGATAGTCGCCTGTTGTAGCGCACGCCCATCCGGATTTAAGCCTAAATTTAGCGGAAATTATATTTCCCCCTACAGGGCTTTGAATGCCGATAGTGAAATTATCATTTTTTTTAGATTTGACTCGAATATTTCCTCCGAGGTCCAGGATCATCCTATCTATTCCCTCTATAGTATCGAGAAATGAATAAATCATATCTAAGGCATAACCTTTTGCTAGCCCGCCAAGGTCGAGTTTTGGGAAGAAGTCTGTTTTAATAAGAGTATCTCCCCTGAGCTTAATAGGGTAATGCACTCTTTCTATTGCAGCTGAAATCTCTTTATCGTTCGGGATTTTTCCTTCGCCTGAAAAGTCCCATAATGCGGTCAACTCGCCCAGACGAATATCGAAATGCCCACCTGTTGCAATTATCGCGTCGAATCCCTCGTGAATGCTTTTGCTCAGCCTCGAAGGGACAATAATATCACAATCGGAAGCATTGGCTGCAAAAAGATATGAATTCATATCATAAGCATCTACTTCCTTTTCCCATAATTCGAGTTCTTCCCAGATTGCGTGGAAGATTTGTGGATAATCGAGACCTTTATCGCCCTCGAGTTCTATCCTTATGAGTGTATCGAACATAACTCGTGTTCGTGTCTGATATGTTGGTTTGGAAAAACCGTGGTATCCACCACTGAAATAAACAGCAAAAGCGACAAGAACAATAATAAGCACAACTGCGAATGTCATCCTCGGCGAAGATCTTTTATTTTCAAATTCCATAGTCATAATTGTAGTTATAAAACTTTTTAACTTCAATGATAAATTGTAAATAATAAAACTTAACCTATTGAGTTAAAAATGACTTGTGTTTAAATTCACCATCGCTTATAATTAAAAAAGAAGTCAAATACCAAACAAGGAGAAGATGTGAAAAAGCATTTTTTTTGCATTCTATCAGTGTGCATTCTATCGAGCTTTTTATTAGCTCAACCAACTTACTGGGGAACCAGCGGACTGATTCGAACGGTTTCTGCCGATAACTTTGGAAAAGGTTATTTAACGATTTCCGTCCATGGTAATTATTATCAGACGAATCTGAATAATCAAATAATCGAAGGAGCTCTCACCGATTACACTCAAAGGCATTCAAATTCCTATATTTCTGCGGCATTTTCCCCGTTGTGTTTTCTAGAAATATCGGGCGGCATTTCTGGATTGCTTGTTTCAGATAAAGGTATCTATGGAAATGATCCCACACAGTTTGGTTTCGGCGATACCTATTCCGGTCTCAAACTGTCCTATACCCCATGGTGGTGGATTACAATCGGTGGATACGGCTATCTGACATGGCCTACCGGAAGTGCAATTCTTAAAGATAGTCTTTTCACCGAAACAGATAAGAGTTTTGCGGGTCTCGGGCTTCTTACTTTCGATTTCACAAGCGATAAAGCACGTTTTCCGCTTCCTTTGAGATTGCATTTTAATTTCGGCTATATTCAAGATCATTCGATAACCTCGATATTTGAAAGTGCCTTTCCTGGGCGTGAGGATCAACACGACGATCAATACATAGCCCGAGCAGGCATAGAAATCCCCGCTGGTTATTTCGACCTTTTCTGTGATTTTTCAACCGAACAATCGACTCGAGAATTGGTCGATTTTGGAGACAATCCAATGTGTATAACTCCGGGTATTCGATTCAACAGCGATTGGTTTTCCACCGATTTTGGAGTTGATATAGGGCTTGGGAACAAAGGAGTGCAAGATGTTCGCCATATAGACAACATGGAATGGAAATTAACTGCAGGCGTTTCTTTTATGACAAGGCTTATTCAGGAACCCCCTCAGACAATTTATGGTAAACTCACAGGGTCGATTATCGATGTCGATAAAGGTAGTCCTTTAATAGCAATGGTTACATCCGATGATACAACCATGAAAGCCCCATTTATCACAAAAAAAGATGGGATTTACACAATCTGGTTAACTAAAGGCGCGCACAATGT
The DNA here is from genome assembly GCA_023145965.1 of bacterium. NCBI lineage: Bacteria > bacterium. The sequence goes on from JAGLDC010000011.1 coordinate 26,875, forward strand.
TACTTATAGCGCGAATGGCTATGAAACATTTACTAAGTCCGTGATTATTACAGATTCAATAGGTATTGCTTTGGACGTGGCATTGAGGCCACTTCGTTATTTTGGAACGCTTACGGGCAAAGTTACCGATGTTGTGAGCGGCGAAATTGTTGATGCTGATGTGATGATAGTTGAGGAGAAAATTAAGATGCAAGTCGATTCGCAAACAGGTATATATCGTGGACAGGCCAAAGTAGGGACATATACTCTGACAGCGGAAGCCGAAGGCTATCACCCCGTTTCCGAGGTGGCTATCACAGAGAAGGACAAAACGACGGTTAAAGATTTTCAACTCAGACCGCTTATTACCGCGACAGACGGCGAACTCACAGGCAATGTTGTCGATGTCAGGACCGGTGAGGGAATTTCGGCAAGCATCAATGTCGAAACACCCGGTTTTGCACCTATTATGAGCGAGAATATTACCGGGAGTTATAAAATGACTTTACCCAGTGGTAGTTGGACTGTTATGGCCTCAAAAGACGGTTATCAAACAGCCACGCAAACAGCTGTGATAAAAATCGGCGAAACAACTGTTCAAAAGATAGAACTTCGGCCGATACCAATGTCGATTATTACAGGAAAAGTAATAAATATTAAGGATGGTTTATCACTGACCGCAGAAATTTCTTTCACGGACTCGGATATTCCCTCGATCAAGGCCAACAAAAACGGAATATATAATATCTCGATAATGCCGGGAACATACGAGATAGAGGCTAGATACGAAGGTTTTATTCCGCAGGTTTTTCCGATTATAGCTGAAGCGGATAAAAGCATAATACGTGATTTTGAGCTTGTAAAAGCCGGGGAGAAAATTACCCTCAAAGGAATATTTTTCGATTTCAATAGGGCTTCAATCAAGCCGGAAAGTAAACCGGCGCTCGATAAGGCTATAAAAATAATGACAGATAATCCGGGGGTCCGAGTTCGTATCGAAGGCCACACAGATTCTGTCGGTTCTGACAGTTATAACCAAAAGCTCTCTCAAAAACGCGCCGATTCAGTTAAAGTATATCTTGTCAAGAGCGGGGATATAGATGCTGCCAGGATTATCTCTATGGGAAGGGGAGAGCTCGAACCGATTGCTTCTAATGAGAATGATGAAGGAAGGAGTCTCAATAGGCGTATAGAATTTGTGATTCTCAAATAGCTTTAGTTTAAAAAGCCCCTAACTTTTCGAGTTTGGGGCTTTTTTTATTCGGGAAAAAATAATGCTTGCAACAACACTCTTTGCGCTTATATTTGGAAATCGTCAAATTTATGTTGACGTTTTGGTTCGGGGCGTAGCGCAGTCTGGTAGCGCACTTGGCTGGGGGCCAAGGTGCCGCTGGTTCAAATCCAGTCGCCCCGACCATTTAATACCCTCTCGCGAGGGCTTTTTTTTTGGTAAATGATTGGATTGTTTAGCGTGATAAAGAAGTGAAAGTTCTCGCAATAACCCCGGCTTTCAATGCAGAGAAGACGATAGATAGCCTTATTGAAGTTCTTTTACAGACTTTCGATACCGAGGACATTCTTCTCATTGACGATGGAAGCACAGATCATACTCTAGAAATAGCGAAGCGGAACAGAATTCAAGTAATAAGATTTGAGCGCAATATGGGAAAAGGCGCGGCTCTTAAAACCGGCTTTAAATTGGCTATTGAAAAAGGCTATGATGCAGCTCTGACTATAGATTCCGATTTACAACATCCACCGGAGTTATGCGCTAATTTCATTGATAAGATGAAGAAATCTTCTGCGGATCTTGTCCTTGGCGACCGAATGACCGATGTAAGAGGTATGCCCTTTATTAGGAAATTTTCAAACAGTGCAACGAGTTTTTTTGTCCGTTTATGGACAGGCGAAAAGATGCGCGATTCGCAGTGTGGTTTCAGACTGATAAGCACATCCATTTTGCGCAATGTTCATCTTAGGATAGACCGCTATCAAACCGAAACCGAATTATTACTTGAAGCATCGAGTCTTGGTGCAAAATTCTCTTATGTTACTATACCGACAATTTATAATGAGCAACCAAGTAACATCAATGGATTTTCTGAAACCCTAAGCTTTATTGGTCTTATGTTGTCATATCCCTTCAGGAGAATTCCCAAATGAAATCTATGGCAGGGAAAAGGGCCAAAATAGCATTATTTGTGCTGATAATATTATTCGTGAGCTCGCTGGTCGCTTCTGAAACGGTTCCCAGAGATGAGGAAGCTTTGTCCCACGGAGATAAGATTGCTTCGTGGCTGCACAAAAAAGGCATACCCTCCGATCTTGTAGTTCTCATTATAGCGATGCTGCCGATAGTCGAGCTCAGGGGAGCCATTCCTGTGGCAATGCACCTCTTCGGAATGTCTATACCCCATAGCTATATTTTATGTGTATTAGGCAACATGATACCAATTCCCTTTATCCTTCTTTTGTTGGGTCCTGTATCAAGGTTTTTAAGGCGTATGAAGATATTCGATAAGTTTTTCATATGGCTGTTCAACAGGACGCGTAAACGCTCTAACAAAATAAAGAAGTATGAAGAATTGGGTCTTATTGCTTTTGTAGCTATACCTCTTCCTATAACGGGTGCATGGACAGGAAGCCTTGCTGCTTTTCTTTTCGGATTAAGGTTTTGGCCCTCTTTTTTCTGTGCTCTTGCTGGTGTATGTATTGCTGGTGTTGTTGTTACTGCCTTTTCAGCTTTGGGATGGGTTGGAGCCATATCCGCAGGCGTAATCCTGATAATTATCGCTGCAACGAGTATATTCTCTAAAAAACAACAGAATAATTCTCAAGTGCAATAAAAATATTACCAGAGAACTTGCTTTTTGAGATCTTTATCATTAAAATATAATGAGATTATATTGAATTCAAAAGCTACAGGGAGTTCAGTTGAACAAGAATTTGTTAATTGTTTTTGTTTGTATTATCTTTGTAGCTATACTGTTACTTTCATCCAAACTCGCTGATGATAAATACCATTTGCGCGATCCAAGAATAAAGCCATCCAGCAAACTAGAGCTTTCACAAAAAAAAACTGTATTATCGTTTATGCCAAACTGGTATTCAGGGGCCCAGTTTTCGGGATATTATTATGCTGAGCACTACAAGATATATGAAAGTTTTAACCTTGATGTTAATATTTTAAGATTCGATAACGATTATGATGTTCTTGGGCATCTTATAGCCGGAGAGCTAGATGTAGCAGTTATGAGCATGAATTATTTTACTGATGCATGTAAACAAACAGATCAAATTGTGGTCTTAGCCGCTATATTTCAATATGAACCCTCTGTATTTATAGTTAAGGAAAACAGTGGGATTGAATGTCCAACTGATTTTAAAGAGAAGAAAATAATTTGCAAAAATAAAGACTGGAAGAGAATGATTTATCGGATTATCTCGACAGCCGGCCTCGATTCCAGTCAAGTCGAGTTGGTATATGGCCAGAATGATTTGGCTGCCTTCACATCGGGCGATATAGATATATGGGCAGGTTATGCTCATAACGAACCTGTTGAATTCGACATGGCAGGTATAGAGACTTCGAATATATATGCTTATGACTATGGAGTTATTAATTACGAAGGTTTGTTAGTAACTACCAGAGATTTACTCGAGCATAATAGCGATGCAGTAGAATCATTTCTTTCTGCTTCCATGATTGGTTGGGATAACTCTATAAAAAATCCTGAATTAACCCTGAAAGCGATTCAATGCTTCGATTCTTCTATTTCAATTTCGTTTCAGAGACAATCTTTGGCTAAAATCGTGCCTTTTATTCACACTGGGGAAAAACCTCTAGGCTGTGTAGATATCTCGCGATGGAACAGCTTAATGGGTGAGAATGGTTTGGAAGACGAATCGTATCTTGCTATCGATTTGATTAATAAAATTCACTCCAAGCAATATTGATAATATGTTAGATCGTTTTAAAAAGGACGTTGGAGTTCGCCTCACAGCTATATTTATTATGGGATGCATGATTCCTCTGTTTTTTTTCGGTGTTTATATCTATTTTAAAACTGTGAAAAATCTTGTTGATATGTCGCGCGACCGGGTAAGCACAAATATTCAGTTAAGAGAGCATTATATCCATTCATGGATTGAAGCACAGGAAAATTCTATTGAAGAAATCGCCGAATTATATAAGCACAATGTGAACATTCCTCTATCCAAGAATGACATAATAAGCTTTTTTATTAAGGACAATAGCGAATTCTTTGAAATTTTCATTTTATCTACAAAAGATGGAAATATTATACAATCCACTGAGCCTTTGAATATTGGTAAAATAAAAAAGGAGAGAGCCTATTTCCATAATGGAATAAAAGGGACTTACACCTCTAATATTTATTTTAGCCCCTCTCTTCAGGGACCGGCAATGACCATCGCTACTCCCATAGAAATCAGTGGCGATACTTTGCTTGTTTTAGCGGGAAGAGTTAAACTCGATAAGCTTATTTCGGTTCTTGGACTCGGATTTTCAGATAAAACCTCAATCAATTCCTACCTTGTGAATAGGTGGAATGCTTTTACAATAGGTTCAGATAAGGTTGAAGAAAAAACAGGAAATTTTTCTTTTGGTATTCAAAAAGCTATTGAAGAAGGCCGATTTATTGGCAAGTATAAGGATTGGAATGGGACAACTGTAATCGGATGTTGTAGGTTTATATCTACTTTAGGTGCAGTGCTTGTTGTCGAAGTTGAATATGATTTGGCAACCAGCCCGCTAAAAAAAGATATTGTAGTTATTTTCGCTATTCTTATAGCTTCAATATTAATAGCATCTTTTTTCTTCTATTTTCTTTTAAAAAACACTCTTAAGCCAATCGACGAAATTTCTAAGGCCGCTCAAACCGCTGCTCAAGGAAATCTTAATGTTCGTGTTAGAAGCAAGGGCATGGACCAGATTGCCCTCTTAGCATCGAGTTTTAATTCTATGGTTTCTAAATTAGCCGATAGTTTGCACGAAAAAGCCCTGTCGGATCAAAAACGAAGTCACCTTATCGAACGCGCAAATGATGGGTTTATTACAATCGATAGGTTTGGAAACATACTCGATATTAATCAAAGTGTTTCTAGGATGTGGAATTATACTCAAGTCGAACTTAAACAGATGCTTGTCTTTGAACTGTTTCAAGAAGACGATGCTAAAACCTTTGGGCGACAGATCCGAAGAATAGAATATAATGATTCTGCTGGACTGATAGAATTGAATGCTGTTAAACAAAATGGAGTGTTTTTTCCGACTGAGATGAGTCTTATATCTTTGGGCGATGGAACATATCTTGTTATAGCAAGAGACATCACTGAAAAGAAAATACTTGAACGCGAGCTTGTACAAGCACAAAAGCTGGAAAGCGTCGGAACCCTTGCAGCAGGTATTGCCCACGATTTCGATAATTTACTCGTAGGTGTTTTAGGTGCCGCCTCACTTATAAAATCGACAACTAATAACTCTGACCCGAGATACGAGATGCTCGAAATTATTGAAACTTCCGCTGAGCGGGCTGCAGGGTTAGTCAAACAATTAATGACATTTGCCAGACAGGAACCACCGCATAGAGAGACTACTAATATCTCGACATTAATCGAAGAGGTCATGAGAGTTTTGCGCACAAGTGGAAGTCCTGATATCTTTTTCAGAACCAGAGTAGCTTCTAATCTGCCTATGGTTTTTGTCGATCCAGTCCAGATTAAGCAGACTTTCTTCAATCTTTGTTTAAATGCTATTGATGCCATGCCCGATGGTGGAGAGCTGACGGTCGAGGTCAATTTTGTTGAAGTAGATTCTTCAAAATTTAAAACCCTAAAGGATTCCCGAAATAAGAATTTTGTTGAGATTTTAATCTCAGACACAGGTATTGGAATCTCCGAGGATAAAATTGATAGGATTTTCGAACCGTTTTTTAGCACTAAAGGCCCCGGCAAGGGAACTGGATTGGGGCTTTCAATTTCATATGGTATTGTGGAATTCCACGGTGGGGCGATAAATGTCGATTCAGTTGAAGGTATTGGTTCTACTTTTAGGGTTTATCTTCCAGCTTTATCTCATGATGTCAATTGTCCAATAGAGCAAAAACCATCCATTTTCTTTATCGATAAAAATCCTTCCTTAAGGAGATTATATCGAGTGGCTCTCGATGGAGGACATTATTCCTTATTAAGCTTCTCCTCGCTAAATATGGCCCTATTGGAAACAAAGAAATCTCAGTTACACCCGGATATTATATTGCTGGGTTCTTCTGCTCTCGATGATGATCTATCAGCGTCTCTTTATATTTTAAAAACAAGCTTTCCAAAGGCGGCTAGGATTCTTCTGGGAGAAATCGAAGGTATATCAGAGATAGATTTTGATGAAATGATTCCTGAATACAACGATGTAAAAAAAGTTCTAGAAGCTCTCGGAAGGATTAGTTCGAATCTATAACAATTCTGTTTGGCCTTCAAACTCCTTGCATATTAAAACAATATCGTGACCCGAGTCTAGGGTTTTCTTAACACGATCTTCTAGGGATTGATATTCTTGAGCTCCGCCCATAAATAGGTCGTCGCTGATAATTGAACCTGTGAATCCTAAGTCTTCCCTTATTATATTTATTATTTTTGAAGAATATGTTGCTATTTTGCCGGATGGATCGAGCTTTTTTGCAACTAGATGTGTTGTCATAATATACGGAATAGCAGCCTCGATAACCGATTTATACGGTATAAAATGCTTTAACCAAAAGTCTTCATTTTTTCCCGCAAAAGATACACCAAGATGCGGATCAATATCCGCAGAACCTAATCCAGGGAAATGTTTTGCGCAGGGTTTTATTCCTGCGGAAAAAAGCCCTTCGATAATCGCAACCGCATATTCTGCACAGATATAGGGATTATCGGATAAAGCGCGACCTCCTAAAATGTGGCCCTCAGAGGCAACATCGACTACCGGAGCGAGGTTGATATCTATCCCTAAATCAGCAAGTGCATTTCCAAGTGTTCTATAGGCTTCACGAACCTGAAGAGGTGTCATCGATGAAGGCAGTTCACGCGGGTTGGGTGGATTCGGGAAGCCATGTTCTAATCTTAATCTACTTTTTTCACCGCCCTCTTCATCGATCATGAACATTGCTTTTGGGCAAATACTTCGGAGGTTTTTTATTGTTTTTTTAAGGCCTTTAGAGCTTATAAAATTGTGTTCAAATATAATAAAACCATAAGGTTGAGCCTTTTCGATGAAATCGATAAAATTCTTATCGGGGATTGACCCAGAGAAACCGAAGACGGCTTTATTCATATCGAGCATATTTTCCTTTTAATTTGAAAATCTTCGAAGAATAATTATATTATAATAATGATGATAGATGAAAACACAACACTTGAGGCAATATTAAAAACCAATTCCAGCGCAATGAAGATTGTTGCACGCCACGGTCTTCACGCCCTAAGTTGTCCCAGTGAAATATACTGTTCGCTCAAATCTATCTCGGAAACGAGGGGAATTCCTTTGGAACATCTATTAATCGATCTCAGGCAGATTTTGGAATAATCTCTCTATTCCATTAATTCTTTTACAGCAGGTGATTCTGTAAATTGAGCATCGAGCCATTTATCTATAAGTGATCTACGGAATCGCCATTCTTTACCAAATTTAGCGGCTGGAATTTGGCCCTCTCGGGCCCATTTGTATATAGTCTGAGGTTTGAGTTTAAGATATTTTGAAACATCCTGGACTGTCATAATTTCGTCATTAACGAGCATCTTGCATATCCTCGTTTTCGGAATTCAAATCCTCGATTTTCTTTTCAATATTCCCAGATTCCTCGAATTCTTTGAGATGCTCATCGCTGTAGAATTGACTAGCCTTCTTTTCCACGTTTGTTTCTTTTTTAGCTTTATCGCCAATCACGAAATCTCCGAATGTCCTGATAAAATGGCTATAAAAATTCCCATCTTGCTTCCTGAAAAGTTGGAATTGAAGGTCCTTATTCCCAAGAAATGGCCTTAGATTCCAGGCTAATTGAGTCCCTACAAATGCGAAAATAATAACCCATATTTTAAAAATTTGAACACCTTGTTTTGGGTAAACCGAATGTTCTTCACAGGCATAAACAAGCCCATCGTTGAGAGTTTTCATGCTTGTTAATCCTGCAATTGTAAAAATAGCAATATGAAGCAATCGAAGAAAAGTATAACTCGATCCAATAAGCATAAAGAAAATTACTATCGGTGCGAATGAAGCCAATATGCAACCAGCCATTACAAACGCACTGAGTATCATTGCTAGCGATTGTGCTAGGCTAAGCTTGCTACCAAGAAGTATATTGAAGATGAAAAGAGCCGGGGAACAAATGATTAGGGAAAGAATAAACAGAACCGGAACCTTTATTGCAGCTGAAATGGCCTGTGGAATCGAATTATATAAACCCATCGAAATCCCATAAACACTGAACAATAAAAGAGAACCGAGGATCATTTTAATAATTAAAATCCCGTTATTATCGGTTTTTAATACCTCATCATAAAATGATTCACGATCACGAATAATTGAAGACAGAATGTTTTTTGTCATATTTAACTCCTTTTTATTGAATATAACTATATAAACATATATTTCAATATATTTTGATGTTTATTACTATTTTGCTACCCTAAACTGTATTTTGCTAATTTGGCAGCAGATCAAGGTGCTATTTAGCCGCAATATAAGTTTAGTTCGCAAATATTATTCTGCTTGATTATTCGAAGCTCTCGAACACAACGAACGATAAAGCTGGTTATCACTCTCTCATTTTTTACAAATAATTCGTGATTATTGACCTGATTGGAATAAAATATTTTTGTGGTTGTTAAGACTTATATATATATTTGATAATGCTCTAAGGACAATATTATTAATCTCTATAATATTATTTTTTTTACTTGCCAAGCGATTTCTATATCTTAACTTTCAATAGATAAATTATCAGTATGGTTAATAAATTAAGATTGATAAATTATTATTGTAAATAAGATAAGCATAAGAGAAAAAGCTTCCAGAGGAGTGGATTTACAGGGGTGGAAAGTCAATAAATAACCGAAAAACTAAGGATGGAAATGGGTCTTACTATCGCGCAAAAGATAATTAAAAAGCACATTATAGTCGGCGAGGAGAATGCTGGTTTGCCAGTTGGGATACGAATAGACCAAACACTCACCCAAGATGCAACCGGCACTATGGCCTATCTTCAGTTCGAGGCCTTAGACATGCCTAGAGTAAAGACTGATCTTTCTGTGAGTTATATAGACCACAATACTCTCCAAATGGGTTTTGAGAATGCTGATGACCACAAATACTTGCAGTCGGTAGCAGCCAAATTTGGGATTTATCTCTCAAAACCCGGGAATGGCATATGCCATCAAGTGCATCTCGAGAGATTTGGTCTCCCCGGAAGAACATTATTGGGTTCTGATAGCCACACACCAACCGGAGGCGGTATTGGTATGATGGCCATCGGAGCTGGTGGCCTGGATGTCGCTGCTGCAATGGCACAACAGCCTTTTTTTATTGCATATCCTCGAATAGTCCGAGTGGAGTTGAACGGTAAACTTAGGCCATGGGTGGCTGCAAAAGATGTCATACTGAAATTGCTCGAAATAATGACGACAAAGGGAAATGTCGGTGTTATTGTCGAATATGGCGGCGAAGGCGTAAGAACCCTTTCAGTCCCGGAACGGGCCACGATAACCAATATGGGCGCCGAGCTAGGCGTTACAACTTCAGTTTTTCCAAGCGATGAGATAACTTTTCAGTTTCTAAAAGCTCAAAATCGTGGTGATGGTTGGGTCGCTCTCGACTCGGACCCCGATGCTGAGTTCGATAAGATAATCGAGATAGACCTTTCGACATTAGAACCCATGGTTGCGCAACCGCATTCTCCCGATAATGTTGTAAAAGTTAGGGATATCGCAGGGATGAAGGTCAATCAGGTTGCTATTGGAAGTTGCACAAATGCTTCTTTCAAAGACTTAACTATTGTGGCCGAAGCGCTCAATGGCAAGAAAGTCAATCCAGATCTTAGCTTTGTTGTTTCACCTGGATCGAAGCAGGTTTTAAGAATGCTATCCGATAACGGCGCGCTTTCAAAGATAATTTCTGCAGGCGCGAGAATTATGGAAACTACTTGCGGATTTTGTATCGGTTGCGGTCAGGCTCCTTCCACCGATGCAGTCAGCATTCGCACAAATAACAGAAATTTTTATGGCCGCTCAGGAACAAATTCGGCGGGTATATATCTCGTTAGTCCGGAAACGGCAGTTGCTTGCGCACTGAAAGGCGAAATTACCGATCCACGCGATCTCGGAGAAGATAATTATCCTGTAGTCGAAATGCCTGATAAATTCACTATAGACGATTCTATGATACTCCCGCCATCGGAGAATCCAGAGTCGATTGATATTTTCCGCGGGCCGAATATTGGTGATCCACCACGCAACGAGAAACTCCCAGAAAAGCTTCACGGTCCAATTACCATTAAAGTGGGGGACAAGATCACAACAGACCACATCATGCCTGCAGGTCAGCGCCTGAAATATCGTTCTAACACTCCAAAATATTCGACCTATGTCTTCGAGCCTGTCGATGAGACCTTTTCAGCCCGAGCCTCTACTAACAGAGATAATGGTTTGCACAATTTTATAGTTGGCGGTTTCTCTTACGGACAAGGCTCTTCGCGTGAACACGCCGCACTTTGTCCCATGTTTCTCGGAGTAAAAGCGGTTATCGCAAAATCTCTTGAGCGAATTCATTCCGCGAACCTTGTGAATTTCGGAATCCTCCCGCTTCGCTTCATTGATTCCAAAGATTATAAGCGCATAGAACAAGATGATGTCCTTGAAATCGATAACATACGCGAACTATTAGAAAAGAACGAACAGATTTTTATTAAAAACACGACGAAAGGATTCTCTTTCGAGGTCGAACACGGGCTTTCCAAACTTCAAAGGGCGATTATTCTCGCAGGCGGTAAACTCAACTATATTAAGAACATAAACCAATAATATATAACCTTATTAAGGAGTAGCATGATCGAATTTGAAAGACTGCAGTATCCCAAAATTGGTTCTCGGATCGAGTATGTTAATGGCAAGATCTCGGTGCCGAATAATCCGGTAATTCCATTTATTCGAGGCGATGGCATCGGTCTGGACATCACACCAGCTATGAAGCTAGTTGTCGATAATGCCGTTAAGAAAGCCTATAATGGTAAGAAGGAGATACACTGGTTCGAGGTCCATGCGGGGCTTTCTGCCCTCCAACTCTATGGCAACGATAATATCTTACCAGATGACACTATCAAAGCAATAGAGCATTTTTACGTCGCGATAAAAGGCCCATTGACCACACCTGTGGGTGGGTTTAAATATGTTTGCCTTGATTGCGCGAAAGAACAAGGCGAAATCGATGGCAAACGCCCCAAAAAGTGCATTCAATGTGGCTCTGAGTGGATCACGCCAAGGTTCCGTTCGCTCAATGTTGGTCTTCGCCAGATCATGGATTTATATGCCTGTGTTCGTCCAGTGCGTTGGTTTAAGGGTGTGCCTTGTCCGGTAAAGCGGCCCGATCTTTTAAACGTGGTAATCTTCCGCGAAAATACCGAGGATGTTTATGCGGGTATCGAATTCGAACAGGGCGAACCGGAAACCATTAAAGTAATAGATTTCTTGAAAAAAGAAATGGGTAAGAAGATCCGCCTCGACAGCGGTATCGGTATTAAACCTATCAGCATTACTGGAACCAAGAGACTTGTTCGCAAAGCTATCCAATACGCTATAGAACACGATCTGCCTTCTGTTACTTTAGACCACAAAGGCAACATCCAGAAATTTACCGAGGGAGCTTTCCGCGATTGGGGATACGAACTTGCCAAAGATGAATTTCGCGATAAGATTGTTACCGAACAGGAGCTTTGGGCAGATTTCGATGGCAAAATGCCTGAAGGTAAAATCCTTATTAAAGACCGCATTGCTGATCAGATTTTCCAGCAAGTGCTACTTAGACCAAGTGAATACAGCGTTCTTGCAACTCCCAACCTGAATGGAGACTATATCTCTGATGCTTGCGCTGCTCAGGTTGGAGGTTTAGGATTAGCTCCAGGAGCAAATATTGGCGACAAAGTTGCACTGTTTGAAGCTACGCATGGCACTGCGCCAAAATATACAGGTCAGGATAAAGTGAACCCCAGTTCGCTGATTCTCTCTGCCGTGATGATGCTTGAATATATGGGGTGGCAAGAAGCTGCAGACCTGATTGTAAAGGGTATAGGGAAGACAATTAACAATAAAACCGTTACTTATGATCTCGAGCGCCAAATGGAGGGTGGAACAAAACTTAAGTGCTCCGAATTTGCCTCGGCGATTGCATCGAATATGTAATTGAATAGGAAGCGTAAGGGATTCTCACAAAAACGCGAGGGTTTTACCCTCGCGTTTTTTTTTATAACATAGTAGGTTACATTATATCAATTAAAGTAATATATCAGGTTGCTGGCTATAATAACATACACACTAAATAATAAAGATAATTAATTAAACAATAAATTGCAAAGACCTTGCCAATATGGCAAATTCAGCAACTAGGGCAAATCCCATTTCTTGCGTAGGATCCATTCCGCACAAAGCAATAAAACAAATATGATTAAAAGAACTGGATGGTCCCAAATATCTCTTTCTCGGCGTTCCTTGTGAACCAATTTCGGTGTTTGGATATAATCATCGAGTGAGTCGATGTTTTCTGGCAGAAAGAATTTTCCACCTGTTGCGTCGGCAATTGCTTTAAGCGCAATGGTATTTAATTGGACGTTTTCCAATTCGATTGAATAAGGCTCGACAAGAAAACTGTAGTTGGCAGTGTTGATCGATTGTTCGTTTAGACTAGCTACAGAGTTGATTACCCATCTTCCAATATCGAAAGCAGGTAATTCCAGAGAATATATGCCATCGCCACGGTCTTCTAAAACGATAACCATAGAATCAGAAGAATTATCTTTGCTCGTGAATTTAGTAGCAATCTTTGCTCCTTCAAGGGATTGGTTAGATTGATCCCTCAGCCGAGCGGTGATAATAACCTTCTCTCCACTACGATACACTTGTTTATCTGTCTCAACAGCGAAGTCGCTTCCTTCACCTGCTGCAAGTAGCCAGCTAGAGCTTCTGTTGACTAGGCCACGATATAGATCATTATCTTTACCGAAGCCCAGCGGAACAAAGGCCCATCTCCAAAAACCCGCACCATTGATTATCATAGTTCTTCCCCTGCCAACCTCTCGAACAGAGAGGATAGGGACGTCGTCCATTTTTGGATGTGCCATTAAAATTTCTGAACCGGGAGTGTTTCCTGTTATCATTGTGAATCCGGAAAGGGGTGGAATGCGTTGATAATCTTCGACCTTAAGCGAGGTTTCATTTTGAGGACGTGTAATGGAATGCGCCAAGCCCCGAACTGTAACCTCAGGAACGAAATCGTCTTCCATCCAAACATGTGAACCGGCCGAATAAATAAAAGGAAACATTTTAGCCCAGGTGTTGCCTGAGCTTTTATTCAAAATGATGTTTCCGAGGAATTGAAATCCCAAGGCACCTCCACCGTTAACATAATCCAAAAGAAGTGGTGCGAGGTTCATACCATCGAGTTGATTTATTGCATCTATAATATAAACGGCATCATTTTTACTGAGCTCATCCAGTGTTTTTGGCATTTTCGTTTCGCTGGCAGGGGAGGCCTTCCCAAGAAATGCGCTTTTAACAACGATATCGGGATCCTGCGCAAGAGTTCTAAGCAAAAAGGTCATCTCCCAGTTAGGTTTGGAGCCGATAAGAAGAATGGACTTTTTCGAAGGTAAAACCTTTACACAAACGCTTCTTGCGTTATTAGAAGAGGATAATTCTCCATCTGTGGCAGGTAAAAAAGCCCGATATGTAAATTCACCCTCGTTTTCAGGCATGACATTGAACTTAACATCGAGAAATTCGCCGTTTCTCGGCAGGGAAATCCTTTTTTCACCAATCTTCTTATCCTCGAGGTAAAGATTTATGGATGTTTCGAGGCCACCGTAACTGTTGGCGT
>JAGLDC010000012.1 GCA_023145965.1 bacterium
GCTGATAGTTGCTATAACAGGGAAATTCTGCCCCACAAATGCCTGTTTTTGTGCTGTCACTTGCCGAACCGAAATATCTCTCGGTGGAGTGGGATCGCCTATACCGATCGTGTAAATTGGAAATCCTGAGCGGTAGGAAGCTCCAAGATGATCCTCGCCAGCGTTAGCTTGACCATCGGAAACGATGATCATGGCCCCTATTGGAGTTTCGTCATCGTTTCGACGGAAATAAGATATAGCATCACCTAAAGCTGTAGCTTCGCCCTCAAACGTGAATTCGTTATTTCTCTTTTCTATTGAATCCGAGAAAATGTATTCCTCGACATCATGTGAAGACCGAATAATCGACACGGTCTTCGAATTATCTATCTCTTTAAGAACGGCCTCTCGGTCGCCAAGTTTATCATCGAGTGACATGCTTTGGGAATTATCCCAAAGAATGACCACTTTGGGTTCTATCTCGCGGGAGCCAATCCAGACAAAAAGAGGCTCGATTATCATAAGAAAAATAGCACAGAAAGCCAGAAATCGCAGGCCGATAAGAAACGCCTTTTTTAACCTACCAAGAGGTGGGTTAGTTATCCTATATGAAAAATAGGTTAAGACCGACGCTAAAAATAACGCCGTAAGCCATACTGCCAGTGAAAAAGAAAAGAATAACTCAGTCAATTTGCTATCCTATGTAAAAAATGGGGGCATAATAACCCCCGAACTATAGAATCTCGCAGGGATACCGACAGATTAAAGAATAACCCTCTCGCCCAATATCGCCCTCTCGAGCCAGGCATGATGGTGGTTTGTCGAAAATCTATTCGGTCTAACCTTGCCTGCCATGTGAGACAAAAGCACTAATGGTGTGTATATTAATATTTTTATATCGCTAAAGATAGTTCTACTTTCATAATATTTAAGTTCGAGGGCTATTTTTTCAGCAACAACAACGCCTTCTCTAAAAACTAGTTGTGATATGCCGAACAAGCCCGGCGTGAAACCCAATATATCGAGTTGCCTTTTTGTATAGGCTTCAACTATCGGAGCTCTTTCCGGTCTCGGGCCGATGAAAGCCATCTCACCTTTTATTATGTTTATAAGCTGGGGTATCTCGTCGATGCAGGTAGATCGGATAAACCTACATATCGGTGAAAACCTCGGGTCATTAACCTGTGTATGCATGGGCCAATTACCATTGGCGCCTTTTTTCATTGTTCTGAGTTTATACAAACGAAAAACGCGTCTGTTTTTACCGACGCGTTTTTGCTTTAAAATCAGAGGACCGGGGGAGTCTAAAAGAACGGTAATGCTTGCGATAAGGAATAAAGGTAATGACAAAATAAGAAACAACGTTGCCAAGATAATTTCTAAAAACCTCTTTATCACTTGTTTCATGGATTTGTCCTCGCTTCAAAATATAATTTGCATACTATAAGAGCTTGGAAGTAGAGAGTCAACCTAAAATTCTACAAATTGTCGGGATTTTCAATTTTGCCTATCATTTTATATTTGAATTTCTCAGCTCCCTTACCTTTGCTTAAAACAAATGCAACCAGCATGCCAGCCGATAATCCTAAGAAGGCAAAAATGACCCCTGCAGTTTGTCCAATAGTATAGTAACCAATGAGATAGAAGATTATTAAAGATATGATAGGGACTATGAAAACCAAGAAACCTAGCCCGAGATAAGCCCCGCTGGTTAATTCTATCTCCACAGTATCACCTTTTTGGGCATTCAGCATATTCCTTATCTCCATATCCCCTTGTCGCTTTTTTGAGAGGATACAGCTATCCTTTTCAGAGCAATCGGAACACGAATCCGTGGAAATTACTCGAACAGAAGCATTCTCACCTCTTATCTCTACTACTTTTGCTCTTTCTTTAATAGACATTATGCCATCCAGTTTTCAGCTTCAAAATCCTCTTTTGGTATGGAAACCTCGAAATAACCGTTTTTTGGATATTTTTCACGCAACTTGCCTTTAACATTTGTGGCTATGTTCCAATTGAGAATTTTATTTTCAGCCGTGGTTATTTCCTTAAGGGGAATTCCTAGTTCTATCACTTCATCCACTGCGGCTTCGATGTTTATATTCAAACGCTTCCATTGATTTTTAGTTCCAACCTTTTTAAAACACTCGATTTTCGGTCCTACGATTATTCGTAAACATGAACTTGCTGAGATTTCGATAGTGAATTTGATCTCATCAAAGTTCTTAGTTTCTTGATTATCATCTGGATCGATCCGGAGGAAAAAATACTCCTTATTGAAACCGTAATATATCCTCGCAATATCAAAGGATGATGTTCTACTGTGCATAGCACCAAAAAAACCCTTGTTTTCGAAAAGGCCTGCGCCCTGCCACTCAAAGAAATTCGTGCGTTTACCGTCAAAGCGAGGATGAATATAAGCAAATGGCTTTTTACTAAACGGGCTTTCAATCTGCATATGAATTATTGGGGTATCCAGCGATTCCGGCATCGGTAAATCTAGTGAACGATAAACAGCCGATAGCCTCTCCCTGAATAGTATATCGAATTCAATAACTGAAGAGCTATTAATACCTCTTCCAAACCACCAGAACCAATCAGAGCCTTCTGCAACAAATAGATGTTCAATCGCTTCAGAACGAAGTAGCTCGTTGGGTGAAGATTCTATCGCTTTACGTGCAAGAATGAGTTCGTCCCAGGCTCTGTTTTTCTCGGGATTTCCTATCCATGTTCCGAAGTCACCATCTATCCAACTTCCGGAAGCTAAGGTGCTGATCTCGTTTCGCGGTGGATGATTCTTTATGAAATCACTAATTTTTACAGGTTTCAACCAATCTTCGGAAAGAATGCGTCTATATAATCCAATAAGAAATTCGCGGCCGTTAGAGGGAAAGAATTCCCAAGCGTTTTCACCATCGAGAATGATATTTACAATGTATTCCCCATCCTCTGGTAATCCATCTCGAATCGATTTTAGCTTACTGATGAAGTCGTCTATAGCTATTGAAGGAGTGATTCTGGAATAATCGAAACCGATTTTGTCAGAAAGCCTATGGTCGCGGAAAATGATAGATGTCTTGGCTCCTGTCCCGGCTAATTTCCATGGAAGGTAGCGAGCGCGGAAACCATCGACGGTTGTGTCGCGAATCGACTTGTTAAGTATGGCCTCGTCTGTTGCTATCCATTCAATAGAGTGATCCGATAACAAACCGAGCATCGTCTCGGAGACGCTTCCCTCGCTGGGCCACATACCGAATGGTTTCCGTCCGAAGGTCTTCTCGAATTTGCTAATAGCGCGGAGAATTTGAGCCTTTGCATCATCGGGGTGTTCCATCGAGTTTTCCGGAAGGGAACTCGATGAATTAGCTTCGATAGCGCTTTTTGTGTCGCAAAGAAGTGGCAATATCGGATGATAATAGGGGCTGAAGGAGATGTCGATGATCCCTTCATCCCAAAGGCGTCTATATGTATCGAGTGTTTTGCCAATCCATTCGATTTGTTTTTTGATTACGACATCTCTTTCTTCCAGCGTAAAACCGCGCCCTTTGGCGAGAATTTTTTTGACTTCACGATCTTCTCGAAGATGTTCTCCGAACCATGCAAGATTGAAAAGGATAGTTAAATCGAGGTAATCCTCAGTTGGTATTAAATTAACTATTTCCTCGATTTCGTTGTTTTGAAGAAAACCATATTTTTTGCGAAGTTCTAAATACCGAGGGAATCTTGAAATAAGATTATCTTTATTAACCGAGAAAAAGCCTCGAAGTATTTGTTGTTTATCATCTTGCGTAAGCTCTTCAATGGGTTTGCTCGTCAATTCGAGGTGCTCGTCACTTAATTCGCCGGAAGTATATTTCTCAAGTTGGTCGATTAAGCACGGAACAAGGTTAAAAGTCGCCGGGAAGCCTGTCTCCTCGCAATAAAGGGGCATGTCGAGGTAATCCTTTATAGCGTGAAGGCGTGTCCATGGGCAGAGTGCAACATTAGAGTTGGGTGGAGTGTAAACCGGTTGGTGCATATGCCAGAGAAAGGCAATGTTCAGGGGATTTTTGTTCATAAAATTATCTTACTTTATAAACGCAACTCTATGCGCCAGACTGCCTTCGGTTTTGATAAAGTATATACCCGAGGGAACAGGGGAACCTTCGTTGTCTCTAGCATCCCATGAAGTCCGGCCATTTTTCAATATCATCGAGTTAATAGATTTTCCAGTATTGTCATAAATCTCTATTTCATTGGCATTTGCCTCTATAACACAAATAGAATTGAAGGGATTGGGAGATATTTTTATCGAAACCATGTTCGGAAATTCTCTTTCATCTATTCTTGTTGCGCCTACATCGGCAGTGTATGAGTATATATATCTTACACGAGTATCA
The DNA here is from genome assembly GCA_023145965.1 of bacterium. Taxonomy (NCBI): domain Bacteria; species bacterium. Next base: position 4,362 of record JAGLDC010000012.1, read on the forward strand.
CCAGTGGGAATGACGGATAGACCAACGAAATCCGCGCGATTGACAAGGGGAATAACAATAGTGCCGGCAGTATCCCAGCAAACACCTTCGATTACAAAAGATGAGTCGCCGGATTTCCAAACCCCGTTAACGAACCAGTTTGTGCTCGCCTCACCATGAAAAGATATCGTAAGGTCAATATCTTCGATAGGAAAATCGGTGAACTCGATGTAGTTTGCCCCGAAACCATAAGGCCTGTTACTAGTAGAACCGCCGGTAGGATATGAATTGTGTGTGTTTTCTATGCGCATGTCAGCAAACGCTGGGCCGTCGGCGAAATAACCAGCATCTCTGGAACCGATAAGTAGCGATAAGGTTGCGAATTCCGAATAAAGTTCCTCGAGGCTGGTGGAAAAAAGGTAACTCGTAGCAACTAGAGCATCCCAGTCCTCGAGGTAACGCATTGTATCCCAAACATGGGTAAGAAAGCCGTCAGTGAACTCGTTTGCTATATGCTGGCTAAAAAGGCCGAGACCATACATGTGATAACCGGCCTCCCAGTCGAGTGGTTGCTCTGGGTTGGACGTAAGATACTCGATAAGCCAAATATAGTCGTTGACCATCGGATAACACCTCTCTTCATAATAAACACTGGTTAATTCCGCAATCCAAGCACCAGATGTTCCCCTTAGACCAAATTGAACTGCATGATGGAACTCATGAGCGCAGGTTATCTTCATAGCACCGGCGACCGGGCCCTCTGGGTCATCGTTGGGATATACGCCATCGAAATCGTTTTCGATATCGATGTAACTTGTCCAGTCTGACCAGGGCTGAGGCCCATCATCTCCAGGCCAGGTTTGACCGTAGCAATCGAGGTCGCGAAGGTAAATATCGTATTTACCATCGCCGCCTTCGGTGCCATCGGAAGGCGGAGGAATATAACCGAGAGAATCCATATAGAAAGACCAGGAATCTTCGAGATAGCGCCCAATTTTGTAAACATATCCAACCGAATCCACAGCATTATAGCCAGAAAGGTCATAATGTATCTTAAAATGCCCTTCAGGTGTATCGAAAGAATGTGGCAGGGAGGGGCGCATAATTTCATAGGTTGAAATGGAGGAAATGCGGCCTTCCTTAAAGGCTTTCATTATAGCATAAGTCCCGCTTTTTTCCTCTGGTGTTCGTGCGAGAACACAAAGAGATGCGACGAATATTAGAAAAATAACCTTTTTCATAGAATTCCTTCAATTGAACAAATAATCAATTATATAAATATAGGTAAATCGAATCGATATTCCACCCAAATTGTTGAGGGGATTGTTAACGATGTTTTAAAACAGAAAACTAAAACACAGTCCCGAAAGGCTTAGGAGTGAATGTAATAACAAAAATGATAAGGGCAACAACCGAAAGCAAGCGTCGTTTTTTATCGATGGGTATCCAATCGTAGATAGTGGGTGGGTGTTTAAGCCTGATTACGAAGAATATTACCAATCCCCAAATCAGCCATCCAGGCCATAGTATCGCTAATGGTAAAAGGGCAATCCAAACCCAGCGAGCAAGCCGATATGCCTTATTACCGAGGGCGGCGTAAGCAATATGGCCGCCATCAAGTTGGCCGATGGGGAGGAGGTTGATACTGGTAACCCAGAGGCCTATCCACCCAGCGAAACCAACCGGGTGTATCATTAATTGAGAGTTCGGTGGCAGGTTTCCATGAATTAGTTTCTCGAAAAGCCATACTATTAAAGAACTTCCAAGAGAGAATTGCCCTTCGGCCACCTCGATAATGGGTTTAATCTCTGACATAGAAAGGCCGATTAGCAATATCGGAATGGCCACAATAAAACCAGCAGCAGGGCCGGCAAAACCAATATCGAAAAGGCTTTTCCTGTCGGGAATAGCGGATTTTATCTTTATGAATGCTCCAAATGTCCCAATTATAGTCGGAAAAGGAATGAAATAAGGGAGGGTTGCGTTTACACCATGGTATCGACTTGCGAAGTAGTGTCCAAGTTCGTGAATTCCCAAAATACCCAATAAAGACGCCGAGAAGGGCAAGCCACTGAGGACAAAAGCGAGACTCAACTCCGGTTCGTTGCCTGTCATGAGAGCACCAGCCAGAGAGGTTGTTCCCACCGTTAGAGCGAATAAAAGAAAATGTAGCCAATTCTTTTTCATATTAAACTAAAATAACCGCAGATTTCGCGCCAGCCTTATTCCTCGGGGTTATTTAATTTCTTCTTCACTAACCTTTTAAGAGAACTTATGCTTCCAAATATACGATGGTATTAAAGCGATAAAGGCATTGACTTTAGAAATATTAAGAATAATAATTACCAAAACAAAGGAGAAATCTATGAAAATCAAATCTATGTTACTAATAATGCTTGCTTTGACGCTTGTTCTTTCCTGTAGCTCGAAAAAATCCGAAAAGGAAGAAAATGCTGAGATCGAGGCGCAAAGGGAAATCGGACGAAAGCAATGGGCCGAAGATTACTATGGGGACGAAAACTATAAGCCCAAACCCGAAGAGGCTTTAGCTGCATCGAAAAGGGCGATAGCATATTCAAATCTCAAAGGAATTCTGAATGCCGAAATGAGATTCTTAGCTGAGAACGGCAGATATACTGATAATAAGGCGGAATTGGGATTTATTCCTCGTGATGAAAAATATTCATACTCCATTTCCATGACACCTAGCAATAATTTTAAGATTACTGCCATAGGCAATATAGATAATGACGACCATCGGGACGTTCTCGAGATGAATCACTTAGGCGATATTGAAAAAATAGAGGACGACCTTAGAAACTGGAAAAATACCGATGGTTTAAGAAAACCCGCAAGGCATACCCAAAAGGCTCGTGATGTCGAGAAAAAGCTCAAAGTGGGTATGGAACGCAGGATGGAAGAACTTCAGGAAGATCAATAAATCCAAATCAGCGATCAATAAAAAATCCATCGCCTGTTTCCTTTTTATCATCATCATCGGGCAAGATTATTTTATTATTCTTGCGTTTCCCTCCAGTTTTAGAATAATCATCGATATGATCTCCTAAATCAATTTGGGCACCGATATTTCTATCATCATAATCACCATGATAATCCAAACCTCCACCAGAGCCGTTGGAAGTTCCAGTCGATCGGTATATATCAGTGCCATCGAGATCGATACACACAGCAAGCGCACTTTGAGAGGCTCCACCCTGTGAAAGCGAAGTTCCGTTGTATTCATCGTCGCCCGAATCATCGATGAACCATGCTGAGACAATATCCCACGCGCCTCCCTGATTCACTGCTTCATTGCCTGTATATAGATCATTACCGGAATGGTCTCGAAATACCGCACAAGCCTGATGTGCACCCGCGCCTTGAACATAGCGATTCCCAATATAAACATCGTTGCCACCGATGTCATCGAGGATGCCCATGCCGAAGAAGTATCCACAGGCCTGGGAAAAATTGCCGGCTTCGTAATGATCATTGCCGGCTCGGTCACACAAAACACCGATGCCTCCAGCCGAGACAGAACGAAAGCCCATTCCTACTCCTTGACTCCAACCATCCCAAGAATTTTCATTTCCATAACCGTTTGGATGTTTGAATGAAGCAATATAGCGATCATTGCCAGAAACATCGATTAAAGCGCCTAAGGCCTTCGTTAAACCTACTCCCTGACAGTATCGAGCTCCAGTATAAATATCGTTTCCCGCTTTATCGAAAAGAAGCCCCATACCGAAAGCGGCGAATCCCTGAGCGCATTCTTGAGCAAGATAAGTATCCGAGCCGTCGTCATCTATGAGTATTCCAATTCCACAAAACGATGATCCTTGAGTTAAGCGCGAACCCGAGTAAAGGTCGTTGCCCTGAAGGTCTATAAGACATCCTATACCACATAATCCTGCACCGATACCGCCTGGAGTGTTGCGAATATATTTATCATTACCGCCGAGGTCTATGTGAAGGCCGACACGTCCTGTAGCAAATTTATGTGTTGTATTGTCATATATTGTGTATGGCGTGCCACCGGAGAAACCCAAATATGTATCATCACCACCGAGGTCTATCCAAATAGCTGCCTCCTGAGAATATGTCATTCCCTTTCGGCCTGTGATTATCATTCTGGCAAAAACAGATGAACCTTGACCGGATGAGTCTATGGTTGAAACTATTATCTGTTTATCCAAAAGAATATCCTTTTCGATATCTGCTCCCTCTCCACCTGAAAAGCCAGATAATATACCTTGTAAATCCATATCATAAAGACTGCAAATAAGCTCTCCTGCGGAAAGTAGTTTTTCATAATCGATCTTTTTGGTCGATTCGATAAGCTTGTAATATCCATCGACAAGCTCTTCGTTTTCATCGTTGTGGATATAGACGGTTTGACAGAATGTCTCGAGCAGAAAAGGAATGTGATCGGCAACTTCTTGAAGTTCATCGGTTGACAGCCCCAAAAAAGCGCTGTCAACAAGTGAATTTGCTCTCTCGATTACAGCAATTAGTTTATCTAGCGAAGAAATTGTAAAGCGAGAAAGGGTGTCTGGTGTGCCGAGATCAAGAATATCGAAGGTTCCGCGTAAAAAATTGGATGGTGTTTTATGGTCGATGGAAATTTTCTCTATCACATCGGAAGCAGAAGGCAAACAACTTGCAGGATCGAGCATCACAGCTGCTACATGATCCAGGGTATAAAATCCGCTATAGTTTTCGAATTCTGTGCGAAATGAACTGGTGAGCTTATTGTAAATTGTATCTAAATCCGCCTCATGAATTCCATTCAAAAAAATGGAAACTATACTATCCTGTCTCCAATGGGGAATAATCGAATCTGCATCGACTGGAAAGGTCTCTCTTCCGCCGGATTTCATCGATATTAGAAAGTCACTCCGTTTTCCGAGGATTAGGTCGATCTTAAGTTCCTTTTTGCAACGAAGAATATTGAGTTTTACTCTATCGCCGGGCGATTTTGTCTCTAAGAAATCGCCGAGAGATTCCCTTGATGTGATCGAGACTTCATCGATAGAAAGGAGAATATCTCCAACCTCGAGCCCCGAAATGCTCGCCGGAGAATGCTTGACGATTTGAGTTAATTCGATTTGGTTAGTGTCCTGGCTTGGGCTGTAACTAATCCCAATAAAAACATCATTTTGGCCAAATATTGGATGCGCAATAGCTAAAATTAAAAACAGAAAATAAATAAATAGATGCTTTATTAATCTATAGTGCATTTAGTTAACTCCATTTATATAAATTAATGGTTTATATAAATATATATAATTCGTTATATAGCAAGAGGAATACTATTCTAAAGATATGTTTGAAACAGAAATTGTATCTTCTATAGAAATAAGAGAATCAACTATTATCGCTGAATCGGGATTATTTACTGATGTTGTATCTATAATGACAAAGGATTTGTTGAGAGACTCTATAGAACGGCCAAAACGATTCCACCTAAAACTCCCACGATTTGTGCGAGACCAAAGAATGCTTATTACCCTACCATGAATATTATCTGTGTAAAATGGGAAAAAGACACCTCTGTTATCGACAAGAAAAACCTGAGTTTTTGGAACCACAACAGGGCCGAAATTTTCAGGACCGGTATATTTGTATTCTTCCGGTGTTATAGCTTTTTTAGAATTCACAGTGACTTCGCCATCGTTAGCTTTAATTGTATCTCCATGAATCGCCAAAATAAGATGCACTGAGGAATTATCTCCACCTACTTGTTCTGGAACCGGTGTATGATAAACGATATCGCCAATCTTGATAGTGTCCGACTTTGAATGACCAAATGTTTTTGAACCATATGCCCCTCTGTTGATGACTGCAGCATCTCCCTGCAATATGAGTGGATTCATATGAATGTTTTCAATCTCAAATCTGTATGTTTTAAAACCGAAAGTCGCGTTAATAAGATGGAAGGGGCCAATAGCTATCAAATAAAAGAATACATAAAGAAAGATATTCCTAATAACCGTATCTGCATCGCCCGGCAAGGTTTTACACTTGACTACCATCACAAACGACAATATCGAAGGAAGGAGTAAAAAAACCGCCATTAATATAGGGGTCCAGATTCCCAAATGAGTTCTGATGAGAATCATACGCCCGATCAAAAGTGAAGCTCCTAAAAGAATAACTATATCAAAAGCTAACATTTGCTTTTTTTGGATGATTTGGCCTAAACCCGGAAAAAAAATTGAAAAAATACCGATAATTAGACGCATCCAGATTGGAGCTTCTCTCTTGGCGCTTTTTTTGGATTTTTTGCGTGAAGTGTCGTCTTCGTATGTATAACCCATGAAATCCATGAAAAGCCTACTCTCCTATTCGGTGATTGGGGGGCCTTCTGGAGGCGGGGTGTTTACATTTAGAATACTTGTCCCAGGACGCCTCGTAATAATCTGAGGTTGCTGAATATTGGTATCTTCAACTTCAGGTTGCGACGAACCTATTATATTGGGGCGTGGTGGTCGGGGGAGACTGATTTGTCCCGCACCTTCAAGAAGTTGAAGAACATTTCCTCTGTTTATATCGAGATCCATCGGGTAGTTCCGATCTGGCCATTCGCCTAAATCAAAACCATTTATCTCCAGATGCATGATATTTGGAGCCCCCATAGTTAAAAAGAATGCATTTTTCGCAGTGAAACGCATAGTATCACCATGTTCAATATCACCTTTAAATGCTCTATGATAATCGGTTTCTACAAGTATCCATGTTTTTTGGCGAGCCACGACAGCGAGATTCATGGAATCAGCTCTACCAAGCGCCCATGCAGGGTTGATATCCCCAAGTTTAAGACGGATCTCCTGAGAAAGCTCTTCGATTGTCATCGAACTCGCAAGACGTCTATCGATGTTTCCCAATGAATCCGAAACAACAACGTCGGTGACGTTTGTAATTGGGGCCGTATCATTATGCCGGTTAATCAATACCAAAATAACAACAACAGTGATAATGAATATTGCTGTAATAGCAATTACTGAGTTTCTCGATAATTTAATCTTTTTTGGGACTAAAACCTTATTAGTAGTGCGTGATTTTGGTATAGGTGACTCAAAAGGTGGCGGTTCCTTAACTAAGCCGGAGAATATACGCCGCGCCTTTGGTTTAGGTTTTTCAGTTTCATATCTTGAAAGGAGTTCATCGATATCCGCGCCAAGAATCTCACCATAACTTTTGATGAAACCGCGAATGTAAATATCGGGTGGGAGCACCGAATAGTCGCCCTCTTCGAGAGCTACAATAAAATCGATACCTATTCTTGTTTGCTTTGATACATCTTCGCGATTAAGACCTTTAGCCTCTCTCATCTGCTTTAGATATTCACCAAGTTCTCTCATATAGCTATGTTTAACCTCATATTTATATAATTACCATGCTGATTAAGTGCGCTAATAAGAAATAACACATAACCTTGAAATATTAAACTTCTCAAGTAGAACTGTCAAGCGGAAAAGCGGAAGCCCGACAACATTGAAATAATCGCCGTGTATTTCCTTAATAAAAAACGCACCCTTTTCCTGTATTCCATAAGCGCCGGCTTTGTCTAGAGATTCACGGGTGTCAACATATGCGTTGATTTCTTCAGGTGTTAGTTTTGAAAAAAGAACATCCGTTGCCTCAAATGTCGATTCGATATGCCCCGTCGAATTATCTAATATTGCCAAACCTGTAAAAACGGTGTGTTTATTGTCTTGTAACATAGTTAGAAACTCTATGGCTTCCTCTGGATTGCGAGGCTTTTCCATCAAAAGCCCATTATAAACTACAATTGTGTCGCAACCTAGGATTAAACCTTTCTCTTCACATATTGCGCTTAAAGCCTTTGATTTTGCCAATTCTATCGCATATTTTTCTGGGCATTTGGAATCGAAAGGAGGTTCTTCTGTGATCCTTTCGCGGGGAATTTTAATAAATGGTATTCCCGATCGAGTGAGTAATTCCACTCTTCTGGGTGATTCCGAAGCAAGGAAGATTTTTCTCATCGCCCTTCCTTTGCTGATGAATTGTTTTTCAAATTACCTCTCCGTGTTTCTTTAGAATTTAGTATTATTGTGACAGGTCCGTCGTTCTTAATATCCACAAGCATGTGCGCACCAAAAAGTCCTTTTTGCGTTGTGATTCCGATTAGGGCGAGTTCTTCGCAGAACGAGTTATAGAGTTTTTCAGCAGGCTCTGGGGGCATTGCATAAGAGAAGCTTGGTCGTCTGCCCTTTCTTGCGTTGGCGCACAGTGTGAATTGACTTACACAAAGAGCCTCGCCTCCACAATCTAATAAAGAGAGGTTCATTATTCCCTCGGAATCATCAAAAATGCGAAGATTGGCCGTTTTTTCGGCTAAAAATTTTGCGTCTTCAAAAGAATCTCCATCGAATACCCCAAGAAACACTACCAGGCCTTTATATATATGTGATATAATTTCACTATTCACAGAAACGGAACCCGAATTTACTCTTTGAAGTAATGCTATCAACTCGTTATCCCTCCAATATATAGAGCAAATAATCCACTAAGCATTACCCATTTTAAGTCGCGGGATATCTTCTCCGCTCTGCGTGGAGTAGTGCTTTGCGGGATTATCCATGAAATCAGTAGAATAGGAAGGTCTGCGAAAAGGATAACAACACCTAAATACCAAATCGAGAAGATTTTCAAAAAGAATGGAATAATGCTAATCGGGACAATGAGGATCAGAAGTGTCGATGAGATTTTAGAAGACCTTTCTAAACCGATTTTAGAGGGTAGCGTTTTTATACCTAAAGCCTTTTCATATGGCGCATCGGCGATATCTTTAACTATCTCACGGGCTATATGAAATAGCATTGCAAAAACACCTGCGAAGATATGTTTGAAACAGATCGATGTAAATGCGCCAGAGTAGATGAAAACTAAAGCACCAAGAATCCCGATTGTAATATTTCCAGCGAGTGGAATTTTTTTTAAGTAATAGTCATAACTAATTAAAATCAAAGCGGATAGCAACGAGATTAGTCCGGGAATAAGGTAGCCGAGGAAAACAGTAAGTATAGAAAGAATTATGCCAGCCCCAAAAAACAAATAGGCAATTTTTTTAACTGATTGTGGTTTTAAAAATCCTGCTGGAATTGGCCTCGATGGATGGGCTGATTTATCTATTTCGCGATCAAGATAGTCGTTAAGAGCATTTCCTCCCATGAAAATAAAACCGGTTGTCGCTAAAGCTAATACCCAGTTCAGTGCATCGGTCTCGACTGTTTGACTTAATTTAAACCCAATAACAACGCAGAATAATGCAGCAAGTGTATTACCAAACCGCAGCACTGACATCCAGTTCGAGAGTTTCGATCTTTTTTTCGGGCGTTTACTCATAGTGGTTCAAAGTAAACAGTTGTGAGTTGTTTGTCAACGCAAGACTTAAGATTACAGGATTAAATGAATACTTGAATGCAAGCTTCCATTACTTTCAAGTAGGTCGCATATGGCAAAGTTAGGATAGCTGTTGATTTATTGAGATTGAAAGCTTAAATTCAAAACTATGTGGGAATTAAGATATAAAGAGAAAGACATTCTCCATGAAGGCATATCTGTTTTACCTGGAGTTGGACCGAAAAGAGTATCGCTTTTTGAGGAACTTGGGATAAAGACTGTTGCAGATATGTTGGAGTGTGTTCCCATTCGATATATTCATCGGAAAACAGCAGTCCAAATTGCCGATGTCATTTCTGGGGACGATGCAACGATATTCGGGACTATTTCGTCATCGAGTTATCGTGCAAAAAAGCTTTTTCTCGAAGTTGAGGACGAAAGTGGCAAGGCTCAAGTAATTTTTTTTAATCCACCCCATTATTTCCAAAAGGACCTAAAAAAGGGTCGCCCTGTGCTTATTTGGGGAAAATCCAAAATAATAAAAGGGAAGCTAAATTTCACCCATCCCAATATTGAAATCGAGGGTAAGGACAGAGAGATTCTTATACCCATCTACCCTAATGCAACTCGGCTTCGCGAATGTAAAATTGGCTATCGCACGCGAATGAAAATCATTGGGTCAGCATTAGAACGAATAGCAGCATTGGATGATCCCCTTTCAGGGGAGATACTTGCAGACAATGATTTAATGCCATTTATTAAGGCTATATCGACTATTCACCTTCCGGTATCATGGGAGGAACTGGCTTCCGCTAATAGGAGACTGGCCTTCGATGAAATACTTATTCAGCAGATTATATTTGCAAAGAGGAAACACGAATCTGCAGAAGATGCATCATCGATCCCTCTAAAACCCGGAAAGCTATTTTATGCAGCTAAGGCGTCTTTAGGATTCGAGCTTACCCAAGGGCAGAATATTGCTCTCAGTGGTTTAATGAGTAGAGCCACTAAGGGGGGTCGTTCCCAACAGCTTCTTTCCGGGGATGTTGCTTCAGGAAAGACAGTTATCGCATTATTAATGGCTGCAGCAACCATCGATAGCGGCTTGCAGGTTGCCTTTATGGTTCCCAGCACGCTTTTAGCTGGGCAACATGCGGAATTCTTCTACAATATTCTAGGTAGTCACGGAGTGAGAGTAGGTCTTTTGACCGGTTCATCAACCTCGATCTTACTCGAAAACAAACTCTCTAAAGGCGAAGTTGATATAGTTATTGGGACTCAAGCTCTTTTATCTAAAAAGAGGAAATTTAAAAAACTCGGCTTGATTATTATTGACGAACAACATCGTTTTGGGGTTAATCAACGCATAAATCTGTCGAATAAACAGGGAGCTCATGTTCTATTAATGACGGCCACTCCTATCCCGAGAACATCGGCCCTTGCATCCTACGGTGACCTTGATTTGCAAGTTTTAGAGGGTTTCCCGAAGGATCGCGCGGGCTTCAAAACCTATATTCGAGATGAAATCTCGAGGTCGGCTATCTGGGATTTCATCGAGATGAGGATAAAAAACGATGAAAGAGCCTATATTGTCTTCCCGAGGATTGATGGAGATGGTTTCAATGCGCTAAATAGTGCCTATAATGAAATCGAGAATAGATTTCCAGAGAAAACCTCGAAGATATTCGGTGCTGTTTCTGATAATGAGAAGAATAGGATTTTTAACTCCTTCAAGTTGGGGGAGAAGCCGATACTCGTTTCGACCAATGTGATCGAAGTGGGTGTCGATGTTCCTTTAGCGACAATCATGGTTATTGAAAATCCTGAATTGTTTGGACTGGCTCAACTTCACCAGCTCAGAGGAAGGATCGGAAGAGGGCAGAAACCAGGCTTTTGCATTTTGTTAGTTAGATCTTCCATAAATTCCAAACAAAGGAATAAACTCGAGCTTTTTTCAGAAACGGGAGATGGTTTCCAAATTGCCGAACTTGATCTTGAGTTTCGTGGTGAGGGAAATGTATTCGATATTATGCAATCAGGTATGCCGATATATGATTTCGCTGAACCTTTGAAAATGAAAGATTTACTTGAAATAGCCCGGCAAATAGCCCAAAATATAATTATTAGAGATCCTAACCTTCAAAAAAAACAGAATATTAAGTATAGAAAAGCTATTGAATGCTTGTGTAAAAGAAGAAATATGATTAAATTGCCAGTATAATGGATGAGATTCAAGAAAACTTGACAACTCAGGCCGCATTTCAGCAGACTTCTGCAGAAGTTTATCAACGGCTTGCATTTACCGATGAACTAACGGGACTTCGCAATAACCGTTTCTTGAAGTATCGAGCACCGGCCTATATCAGCGCCGCCCGAAAGGCTAGGGTTAGCCTTTGCCTTGCAATGATGGATATGGACGGCTTTAAGAAGGTTAACGATACATACGGACATAAAGCTGGAGATACACTTCTTGCCAATTTTGGTAAGATGATTGCCGATTATATAGCAAAACGTGGAATACCTATCCGTTACGCGGGTGATGAGTTCGCAGCGATACTTTACAATATCGATAAACCAAATGCGAAAAGCTTCTTCGATGGTTTTCTTCGCAAGGTAAACGATGCCGAGGTCGACATAGGCGATGGCGTTTCTCTACCCATTAGAATAAGTATTGGCCTTGCTAGTTATCCAAACGATGCAGAAGAGTATGAAAGCCTCTTTAAACGAGCTGACGAGGCACTTTATGCAGCTAAGGATTCTGGTAAAAATAGGGTAATCACATACCCGGATGAAGGTAAGCTTGTTGCCCCGGGGAATATATCGACATTGTTTCCTGTCGATGAAATGGTCGGTTTCGAGGAGGTTTTTACTGAGCTTAAGCTCCACACTGTTGACCGAGTAATCGGGAGCAAATCGATTCAGGAGATAGCTTTGGTATGTGGCGGAAGAGGTTCGGGTAAAACGAGGCTTCTTCAAGAGCTTAAGAAATCCGCAGAAAACCGTGGAATGAGCACTATTTATGCTACAGGGATGCCTTCTCAGAATAATCCATATGCGCCATTGATCAAAGCTATTTCTGACCCTCTCAATCGAGACCAAGATCTTTTGAAAGAGATTGCTGTTTCCCTCACTTTGGCAGAGAGAAGGGAGCTTGCTTCGAGTATCCCAAATCTAGATACACTCCCTGCGGCAACAACTCCTGGTGAACAGGAAGGTCGGAATACACTTATTTTCAAGGCGTTAAATAAGATTCTTTTTGGTCTTTTGCGTAGGGGAAGAGTATTAATTGTCATCGATGATGCCCATCTTGCTGATCAATCAAGTTTACAGTTTCTCGATTCGTTTGTTTCTGAATTTTCTAATAGCAAGATAGATCTCGCTTTCGGGATAATTACTCAGGCTGAAGGTGGTGCTGAAAGCAACTTGTCGGCTCTAGTTCGCGCTATCCCAAAAATAGCACAAAGTTCAGAGGTATTTAGAACAGAGTTATCTCCTCTCAGAGACTTGGCTATAGCTGGGATTATATATCAGATCACAGGTCACATCAAGATTCCGCCTGTATCACTTAATGCGCTTTTAGCGAGGACTAGGGGCAATCCGCTTTTTGTCGAGGAGTTGCTCAAATTAGCTATCGAACGAGGACTTATACAGTATGATGGCACTAACTGGAAAGTAGATGTTTTTTCTGAGGAAAATCTCCCCGAGTCTATCGAGGAGATCGCGGAAGAGCGCGCGGAAGCACTTCCCTCTATAGATAAGAAAGTTCTTTCCAGAGCTGCAGTGATCGGTGAAAACTTTAATGTTAAAGTTTTATCTGAGATCATCGGAAAGGATGAGCAAGAAGTCCAGGATACTCTCGAAGCTGCTCGTCGGGCGCATATTATTCAGGAAGATCTTTCGGGCGAGTCAGATTATGCGTTCCATTCCGATGCTAGTCGTAATGCATTCTACAACCTTATAAACACCGAAGATAGAAAAGAGATACATTATAAGGTCGCCGAGGTAGAAAAGAAACTTAATGAAGGTCACCTCGATGAAATCATGGACAAGTTGGCCTATCATTTCCAGGAAGCAGAAAGGTGGGATAAAGCTGTCGAGGTCCTTTCGGCCTCGGGAAGCCGCCAAACTCAAGCGCAAATACCGGATGCTGTTCGTAGGATGTTGCACCGTCGGCTATATGTTGACGATATGGTCAGTAAAAAGCAGCTTAGTCCGGAGGAATTGCAGAACGCCTTCCTGGCTTTGAAGGACCTACGTATAGCTATTCAGTCTTATCGTTTCTATCCTCCACAAAACGAGAATGTTCGCAAATCTATCTCTAAGACTTACAAGCAGATTTTTGATTTATTGCAATCAGCACCATTATTAAGTTTATCGCTAACTCCAGATGCCCTTTTAATAAATGCTCAAGAACCGCAAACCGACAGTAAGGATCAACACCTTGTTTCCGAATATAATAAGTTATTATCCAGATATAACTTAAATGGTGTTATATTTATGCAAGGTTTAAGTGTTGAAGAACTAACAAATTTTATTTCGATCTTTAAATTACCACGAGAAGATGTTGTTGATAGATGGACTGAAGTTATTGAAGAAAAACAACTTAAGAATATCAAACCCGATCAAACCGTTTATGTGGCTGTTGGAGCACATAGTTCACAACTTGAAGGGAATAAATCAGTGCGTCTTGGATCCGCGCCCAGCGAGGAGGAGCAGGCTGAGATAGCTAAGGAAATAGTATCAAAAGTAGATACTTTAATCAATCAGTTTAGAGGAGAGAGCGAGGAGTTTCTCAAAGCCCTTCAGTCCGGCGGAATGGGTAACGAAACCACAAATAAACTTATTGATGTTCTTAAAGAGCTGGGGGGATTTATGCCACAGGGTATGATGAAGCCCCAGTTAAATGTTACTGCCCAATTTCAGAATTTACAGCAGAGTTTAAAGGCTCATCCACAAGCTGAAGAGAAAGTCTCAGAGGCTAAAAGTAGCCCTTCAAAGCAAGAGCATGGAAGGCATGGTGTAATCGGTTCAACTATGAGAACATGGATCGGGTTGCTCGAAGCGGATAATAAAGTAGAAAAAGCAAAAGCTGTCCAGAATTTGATTCGGGAGGGCGAAGAATCCATCGAAGCTTGTATCAATGGTATAATGGATGAGGAAGAATTAAAAACTCGGCAACTTATGGCAGTAATTCTCAATAAAATTGGTGAACGTGGGGTCAAAATGTTCTCAAGGACATTAGCTAAAGACCTTTCGCCGAGTGATCTTATATCTTTGATCAGCGTAGCCGAATTCTTTAGGAATGATATTGGTGTTCAAAACCGTTTATCCGAACTAGCTTTCAGTCCTTATGAGGTTTTGCGTAATGCTGCTCTCGATAAGTTAAAAGATTTTCCTGCAAAGCTCAGGCTTGGCCTTCTAGAAAGAGCGCTTGAATCATCGGATACGAGAATGGTAATCGAAGGTTTATCGCGTTTAGGTGAGTCGGGAATGAGAGATAAACTCCCGATGTTGCTCGAGTATATAGATAAAAAGGATATATTATCCAGATTGCCAGATACTTCTTTTGTGCGTGCTGCAATGAAATCGCTAGGAGATATGAAGGCTGTTCAAGCGATTGACCCATTGATTAAACTAAGCGCACCTGGGGGACTTTTTAAAAAAGCAATGTCCGATGAGATCAGGAGTTTAGCAGTTGAAACACTTGCCAATATCGGTGGAGGCCGCACCCTAAAAGTACTTAAAAAGCTCTCTAAACGAAAAAACGATCCTGTTGGTCTTCAAGCTGCTGAACTTATCGATATAGCTGAATCAGGTTCGTCGATAGAGGAGTAGAAAATGAGTTTAACGAATATGAAATTTAAAATTTTATCGACTCCAAGAGATTTGACTGGAGAAGAAATGGCTCCGCATTGGGCTTATCGGAATTTCGGGCTATTGGGTGATTCCATAGTCGCGTTAAGAGGAAATTTTAATGTTCCCAGCGAAAAGTGGATGGACATAGAAGCTATTATACATTGCAGAGACGTATATCAAGCGGATATGCTTCATTTTGTTATCGAGCATTTTCAGAGCAGTATTCGTGAGATGATGATGAGGCAATATATCTTGCTTTCAATAGTGGAAGAAAAATTACTTCATAGAATGGAAGAAACGGAGAATCGTTTAGTTCGCCTTGGGGATGACCTTTTTGATGGAGAGAACCGTCTTACAGTGACATCTGCGAACGTCACGCCGGTATCGGCGAAGTTTTATCTTGGCATTTATCTGGATTCCGAAGCAAATAATGGTATTCGCGGTTTGAAATCTTATAATGTAAAAGCCCTTGAATTTGCTGAACTAGTTATTAATCAATATCGCGCAGAAATGCGTAGGCTGGAAGAAAAATCATGGCGAGTTATGCCAATAGTTTAACGGAGGATCAGATGAGCGACGAAAGAATCAAATCAACGGAATCGGGAATGCTATTTTATGATCTTTTGATTCTTCTTAGAGAGCTTGTTCGAAACCAGCTTGGATACTCGGCCGATCCAGAAACCGGCGAAGCGAAAAAAGACATCAATTCTGCTAGACATCTGGTGGACATCATTGGTGTTCTACAAGAGAAAACCGATGGAAATCTCTCCAAACAGGAAAAACTTGTCATGGAAAATTTACTTACTGAGCTGAGAATGGCGTGTGTCCGTGCCTCAGAGAGCGAATAGATTTCGATATGATCCATTTTGATGGCAATATGACACGCGAACGTAAATCGATGGTAGAACGAACTATCGTGGCAAGAGGGATAAGCGATAGAGCGGTCATCTCGGCAATGTTAAAAGTTCCGAGGCATAAGTTTGTGCCTAAGGCCTTGCGAAAAGAGGCCTACGAGGATTGTCCCTTGCCAATCGGTTATAATCAAACGATAAGTCAACCTTATATCGTAGCCTTGATGGTAGAGTTAGCCCATATAGATCGAAACAGCAAGGTTCTCGAGATAGGAACTGGAAGTGCATATCAGGCGGCGGTTTTAGCCGAGATAGCAGATCAGGTTTACACTATTGAAATAGTTAAAGAGCTTATGCTGTTATCTGTCGAGAAAATAAGCGCTTTAGATTATGAGAATGTTCATTTGCGTCTTGGTGATGGCGCCAGCGGATGGCTGGAAGAAGCGCCATTCTCTGCGATTATCGTTTCTGCGGCACCGAAGAAGATACCTGAGGCCATGATCGAACAACTAGCTGTTTATGGGAAACTGGTCGTTCCAGTCGGTAAACATGACCAGATTCTGAAAGTCATTACTCGAACAGAGCACGGTATTGAGGTCGATGATAGTATTCCTGTGCGTTTTGTCCCTATGACCGGGGAGATTTTCGACGAATGATAAAGATCAATTTTAAGCGACTAGCATTATTCGGGATTATATCCTCGCTAGTTTTAGCTGCTTTCCTCTTAATGCTTGTGGCCTTTAGGATAGCCTCGCTGAATGGTGAAGGATTTACTTTTGTTAGTGTAATCAAAAGCTTCGATCTGCTTTATGAGATTATATTTTTGCCCTATTCAAACGCGATACACTCAATATTAGCTTTGTTACTTGGAATAGCTGTATTTTCATTTTATAAAACTGGAAAAGAGAATCAAAAATGAGGAAAACAATATTGATTTTGCTAATTATTGGCTTTGCACTTTATGCAGCTGATAGTCTCGATGTTAGCCTTCTCGGACGCTTTACTGCAACATCACCGGAGGATATAGTTGTTTCAGAAAATAGAGCATACATAGCGAATTCCTCTGGCGGATTGCAAATACTAGATATTTCAGATCCGGGACACATATACGAATTGGGTTACCTTTTTCTCCCCGGTAACGCCACAGGTGTATGTCTATTAAACGATTATATTGGTGTTGCATGTTCGGATAGCGCATTCAGAATTTTATCCGTAGAAGATCCCTCGGCGATTTCGGTTGTTGGAATCTATGAAAGTGAATCGGGGGTTTATAGATGTGAGGCGAGAGGTGATACAATATTCCTTAATGGAGAAAGTTTCACTATCCTAGACGCCTCGAACCCGACCTTGCCTTCCTTAACAGGCGAATTCACTACGGTTTTCGATTATTCCGGTTTCGATATTTCTGGCAATCTGGCATATCTTGCAGAGAAAAATTATGGCCTTTCGGTTGTCGATCTCTCTGATCCTACCGCTCCATTGAGTATCGGCCATTACTACGCTTTGGAAGAGTTTTTTCGTGGGGTTTGCACCGACAGGTGGGGGAGAGTCTATCTAGCGGCTAATTCAGGTGTTTTTGCGATGGAATGGATCGATGATTCTTTGAGGGAAATAGGTTATTGGGAATCGCCCGATCCGGTGCACGATATAACTATAGATGGTATATTTGCATTTATTGCTTGTGGACACTCTGGAATGAGGGTGCTGGATATTTCCAATCCCTCTGATATTTCGGAAGTTGGATACTATTCGCTAGGTTCCGAATGCACAGATATTTTTTTGAATTATCCTACAATCTGGGTGACCGGACTTTGGGCGCGTATCAATGCGATGGATATTACTTCGTTTGCCGATATCGAGGATCAAACAAGTCTTCCCGACGCGAATTATATTTACACATATCCAAACCCATTTAATTCGGCGGTTACAATCTCCTTCGACGGCGTAAAGGTGCCTCTACGGGTAGAGATATTCGACCTCGCTGGGCGGCGCGTGGCGCGTTTGCCCGACGACGGAACCGTAGGGGACGGGTCTCCCGTCCCGACGGCGAACGGGCGAGGAGACCTCGCCCCTAAGAATCGCGAATTCACATGGCAACCCGACGCCGCAATCGGCTCCGGCGTTTATCTCGTTCGCGCGAAATACGACGCCGCTCAGCGACCGGATGGAAAGACAGCGACGGAACGAGTAGTGTATTTAAAGTAATTTCGAAAGATTTATAAATAATTTTCTTCGATAAAAAAACGCGTCTGCTTAGGATTTCAGGATAAATTTTGCAAAACGTAGGAATTATGTTGACTTCGAGGGAGAAGAATTATATTCTATTGCCCATGTTGCTTATGAAAGACGCGTGATTTTTGTTCTTTTTATATATGGGAGGGTTTTCGCAGGTTGTTTTGCGCAATCCCACAGTATTAGTAGCGAAACTCCTCCCTAATATGGTGGGTGTGGCTCAGTTGGTTAGAGCACTGGATTGTGGTTCCAGATGTCGGGGGTTCGAATCCCCTCACCCACCCATTGAAATGTTTTTTAGTGTGGCCCCATCGTCTAGGGGTTAGGACACAGGCTTTTCAAGCCTGCGACACGGGTTCGATTCCCGTTGGGGCTACCATTTAATATAAGGCGCGGTTGTCCGCGCCTTATATTATTAATAATTCTACATTATTATTCCTCCTAAGACCTACTTCATTCTCGATCAGTTCGGAAATGACGCTTAAATGCAGGAGATTTCTCTCTTATATCGAAGCGAAAGAGACATGTAAGCATCGGCTTTCCACCAATACTTGACAAGAATAGCTTTATCATTAATTTGAACTCCATGTTGAATTATAGCTTTACTATTTCATATGATGGCTCTTGTTTTAGTGGCTGGCAAATACAACCCGATAGGCGCACTGTTCAAGGCGAGATAGAAAAATGTCTCACACAACTTTTTGATATACCCGTTACGATTACAGGAGCAGGCAGAACAGACGCTGGTGTTCATGCTATGGCACAAGTGGCGAATACAAAACTGCCCGACAGGTTTGAATGTGAAGACCTTCGTTATCGAATGAACCGAATGCTCGCAGCTGATATTGCGATAAAGGGCATAAGTGTAGTGGCCGATGGTTTCTCTGCAAGATTTTCGGCGAAGAGCAAGGTTTATGAGTATCGAATTATCTTCAGTAAAGAACCTATTGCACGCAACTTCACTCTACAACTCGATTACAAGCCGGATATCGTTAAATTGAACGAACTTGCTGGGTGTATTTTAGGCATACACGATTTTTCGCCTTTCGCAGTTAAGAAATCTATTCCCGATAATCCTAAATGTGAGATATTTGGTGCGGTGTGGAGCGAAAGAGAGGGCCTGTTTCAGTTTTCTATTGAGGGCAACCGCTTTTTACATCAGATGGTTCGCGCGCTCGTTGGTGCGATGATAGACTGTGAACGCGGACGCTTTCCAGATAAGATTTTCGCGGAAATGATCGATATAGGGGAAAAGTTAGCTGCATTCAAAGTAGCGCCACCGCACGCGCTTTTCATGCATGAAGTTAAATATTAAATCATTAGAGTTAAATCATTATAATATAACCTATAAGGGCTATTGTCTATATTCTTTTGCGCGCTGTGTTAAAATGATACAGAGCGTCGGTATAGGAACCCCATTCACCCTATCATTTCGAATCTTAGCATATCCCGACAAAGTTGGGTGGTAATCTCGCTCAAATTTGAGATCGCTTCGAAGGATATTTGTCCTCCTCACAATAATAAATTAGCGAAAGAGATCAACGCGTCGGGCTACAATGACAATGTGGGGAGCGTCTCCGCGCTTTCCAAGAATTGGATTCCCCGATCAAGATATAAATGATAAATTGATAATTTAAACTGAAGATGCCTATTCAAACTTGAGGTTTTTCCACTTACCTTTTTTATAAATTATGTAACACCAAACTGTCGCGAGAAGGTTGCTGGCAACCATCGACCACCATAAAGCATCGTATGGATAGGCCGCGAGAGGCTTTGCCATGAGTTTTAAGAGCGGTGCCAGGAAAGATTCCTTTAAAAAAAGAATATCGAGCGCTTTGCCAGAAAGAATATAAACAAAAGGTATCCTAAAAAGCCACAACCGACCAATATTAACTCTAAGCGCCGCACTCGATAAGCCCGAACCATTGAAAACACCCATGAAAACGAACATAGACCCAAAGATAAACGAAGCTATGGATGTGACTTTAAACATTCGAATGCCCACCTCGATAACATCTGGAGAGTCGATGAAAAATTTGGTTAGTTCTGCACCAAAAAGGAAAACCAGCGTGCTTCCAACGCCCATAATTGACATAATCAAAATAAAGGCTTTTTTTAAGCTTTCCTCTGCGCGCTTTATATTCCCTGCGCCAAGGTTCTGGCCGACAACTGTTGCGAGAGCATTGCTGATACCCATTGCCGGCATCATGAATATGTTTGTCATGCGGTTACCGATAGAGAAAGTGCTTATAACCGTTATTCCAAAGGTATTGACAAAGCCTTGGAGGATAAGGAATCCGAAGCTAGTTACAGATTGTCCTATTGAGGCAGGAATGGCGATTTTCAGGATATTCTTAAGCATACCCCAATCAGGAATAATATCTTTAAATGATGGAAGACGCGCAGCATCGCGTTTTAGAAAAACCACTATTGATATGACTGCCCCGATAGCCTGGGCAATAAGCGTAGCTAGTGCCGCGCCGTGAACCTCCATGCGTGGGAAGAAAGCGATACCAAAGATCATAAGTGGATCGAGAGCAATATTGATAAGAACGGAAATAGCTGATATTACCATCGGTGTGACGGTGTCTCCTTCGCCGTGAGCGACGGATTGGTAGAACATATAGAAAAACGAAGCAGCCATTCCTATGAGTATTATTCTGATATACTCAAGAGCAAGCTCGAATATCTCTATTGGAACTTTGAGAAGTGTTAGAATATCTCTCGAAAAGAAAAGCCCAAAGAAAAGGAAAATTCCAGTGAACGATACCATAACGAGGAATAATTGCCCTATAGTTCTTTTTACACGCTCTGGTTTGCCAGCACCCTCAAAACGGGCAACAAGGGCTGTTCCAGCAATAACGAAACCAGCCCCAAAGGATATCAGGGTAAAAACAACAGGAAAGGCTATTCCAGTTGCGGAAACTGCTCCTGTAGCTTTTTCGCCGAGTTTCCCAAGCCAAAAAGTATCCACGAGATTATGCACAGTGTGCAAAAAATTCGCGATCATGATGGGGACAGACAGTCTTAGGAGGTTCCCGACAATGTTGCCCTGAGTCAAATCACGGGCATAAGGGTTAGTATTTTTTTTCGCTTCCGACATAGCGAGATATTATAAGACAGTCTTGGGTAAATGCCATAAAAAAGGCGAGGTAACTAAACCTCGCCTTTAGAAAAGTTGCAGCTTATCTTATGCTTCTGTGCTTTCCCACCAGTTTTTAAATTCTTCGCTGAAAAAATTAACTAAAAGGATAATTCCGAGCACCGTTCCAATCGGAAAACTGAACAGCAAGAGGATTGAGAAAATTATTCCAAGGGTTTTCGCCCAATTCTTTTTAAGAGGTAGATTTTTGGCTATCAGAAAAAAGAATATCCCAAACACAATAGCTAGGATTATTCCAATAACCCCCAGTACAATGCTAAGACCGGTTGCGAATGCCGCCCCCTCGACATCATTGAATTCGCCCAAGGCGGTTGACGTGCCGAATCCAACCACGAATACTATAATCCCAATCCCTAGAAGAACGCCTAGGACAATGTATATCCAGCCTAAAACCTTGAAAATAACGGCGTTTGTTTTGACTTTTTGTGGTAACATCTCTAACTCCTTTGCAAGGGTTATACTTTTATTCAAGATAAGAAGAAAAATGATATAGTGAAAGGGGAATTTTTACTTTTATCCTGATAAATTATCATATCTAAATCTAAAGGCGCCTCGACAGAATACAAAAGGAGAGAATCCTCGTGATTCTCTAAATTATGTATTGAGTTATAGCTATATTTATTTTTGCTTTTCGAGATAATAACGAAAAGATAATTATAATATTCCCCTAAATGTCCTCTTCCAGATTCAAGTGATAGTTAATTATCTCATCGGGTGTGAAAAAGCGCTCGATCTCGCAATTGGCTGCTTGAATTGAATCAGATGCATGAACGATATTACGAGAGATCGTAATTGCATACTCTCCGCGTATCGTTCCCGGTTGCGCTTTTAGGGGATTTGTATCTCCGACGACATATCGGACGGCCTCTATGGCGTTTGGTCCCGAAAGAACCATGGCGATAACCGGTCCACTTGTGATAAAATCGATAAGCCCACCATAAAAGGGCTTTCCCTTATGCTCGTTATAGTGTTTTTCGGCAAGTTCTCTTTTCATATGAAGCATCTTTATTGCGTCGATACGTAAGCCTTTGCTCTCGAATCTGCTGATAATGTCGCCCACAAGTTCGCGCTGTATGGCGTTGGGTTTGATTAAAACGAATGTGCTTCTATAAACCGGAAACATAAATCTCTCCTTGAATTTCTGTTTTATGCAATATAAATTATTTTTTCTGTGAAACAAGGGGGTTTAGATCTTTAATGAAAGCCTAAGCAAAAACTGTTTTTCACAGCCAAACTCCCGAAACGAAGTAAGTTCTCATGTCGGTTATACTGTTTCCATTGTCCCTTTGAAAAATGATATATCGAGGGCGAGAAGTATTGTTCCGATATGTTTATTCATATCCCCCGTAATCTCTTCGACTCTCTGGACAAGTATCTCGAGTTCATCGGTGGGAATTACCGCCCATATAGTACGATGGTATTTAGCATGTTGCCCCAAGAAATTAATAAAATCCGCAAAGAGTGGCACTTTAGTGAGAACTCCAGCCATTCCTTCAGAGGATGTAATCGATGCACCATCGATGCCAATTTCGACGAAAAGCTCCATAATCTCTATAAAATGTTGCTCGTTTTGGATAATGATCATTACGAGCTTTTGCTGTTTAGTTTCAGATTGGATTTCTTCCGGCGCAGCGTGCCTAAGGAATTTTTCGTAAAGCGCGATTTCCGATTTTGAAGCAATCAACTCTCGTATGACACGTTCCTCACGCAGAATATGAGAGACCTCAGCAAGAATTTTGACATGTGTTTCTGGATCGCCTTCTGGCCCGATAATGAAACAGAATAGGTGAACTTTTCTGCCATCCATAGCATCGAAATTGACCCCCCTTTTAGAGATGGCCAATCCGACTATGAATTCCGAGATATTCTTATGCTTACAATGTGGTATAGCTAATCCTCCACCAAAGCCTGTAGAACCGAGTTCTTCGCGTTGTATAAGTGCATCTACAATCTCTTTTTCAGAAATATCTTCAAGGGCGGGATGCCGTTTTATTATTCCCGCAAGTTCACATATAGCGGACTTCTTTTTCCTCGATTTTAAATTAACTTCGCATAAATTTTTTCTTAAGTATTTATATATATTCATAGCAACACATCCTTTTAGAGGTCTGCTCCTCTGATGATAGCGAACTTTGAGAGCGGAGGCCCTATAAGTTCGTTGATAAGCACTGAGAATAAAACGATATTTACAATGCCGTCGAGCGCGAGTTTTATATTTTCGGGTGCTGAATGTGCAATTGGCGAGGCCTGAATAAATAGAACTAATCCGATTGCGACACCCGCTTGCGGAATCATAGATAGACCGAGATATTTTTTAACCTTACTGTTGCATCCAGAAACCAATGCTCCAATCCAAACACCCGAATATTTGCCAATCATCCGAGATATAACATAAATCGAGCCGATAAATAAAATCGAGCCACTAAGCAAGATGTCAATTTTCAACTCTGTTCCGGCGATTGCGAAGAAAACGGCATATAGGGGAGGAGTTAGAGGGGCTATGACATGGAATACTCTAATATTTTTCCGAGACATATTAATTAAGACCGCACCTGCAGCCATGTTGGATAGAAGCGAGGATAGGTTAAGAGATATACTGATGGCTGTAATTAGGAAAATGGTGCCAAGAGAGAGTATCAGAATTTCTTTCGGATTGTTATTGTGAGCGATGACAAGATGTAGCAGTGCTCCGCCAATAGCTCCGATAAGTATGGAAAACCCTATTTCACTGAGTGCATGGAAAAGCACCGTCGTGAAGCTCTCGGTCTCGACGCTTAACCCGAGCATTCCACCGATGAATGAAAAAACAGATGCAAAAAGAATAATACAGCCAGCATCATCGAGTGCGACAATGCCATAAAGCGTGTCAACAAAGTCTCCACGCGCGCGAAGGCTTTGAATAATGACCACAGTAGCAGCTGGCGCTGTAGCGCTTGCAATCGCGCCTAAAAGAAGAGCATAAAAAAGAGGATATTTGAAAATACTAAGCGCTAAAACAACGATACCGAAAGTAACAAATAGCTGAATAACAGTGATTATTAATATGCTTTTACCAAGGCGCTTTAACTTGCTTTTGCAGAATTCTCCACCGATTGTAATAGCAATTATCCCTAAAGCTATATCGGTTATTGTTCGTAATGTAATCGACATCTCGTGGTGAATGACGCCGGTAACCGAATCCCCTAGAATGAGGCCGGCGAGAATATATCCCGTAATTGCAGGAAGACGAAGTTTCTCTGACAGCTTGCCGAAAAGATAACCGAAAAGGAGGAGTATCCCTACACCGAAGATGATGTGGTTATTGAATGTATCTCGAATCGAGATGAATATCTCTAATAAAATTCCCATTTAATTAATCTATATATTACAAAAATAAATATGAAAAATCTTATGGAATAAAAAAAAATAGTCAAGCCCTAAATCTTATGTATTCAGGCAGCCTTCACCCCGGCAGTTGGCTTTTTCTAGCGGTCTCCGTTTGGACTCTACCCTTATGCTTTATATCATCCCAGTTTGGAAAAAAAGGAAATGAAAAATTCCATTCATGAATGAAGGGCGAGCTGAGCAAAGCTTCTGTGCCTGGATTTGCCAAACGGCGAATATGACGTCAAACTCGGCCACAAAGCGATTACGTTCTACGCCGGGAAAATCACGATACCGTGCGGTGCGCATGCGGAATTTCGCTTGCGAAAACGGGTTCGACGCTGATCCTTCGCGACCCGCCTTCGACAGGATCGGGGAACGGCGCTCGCAGGGTAAATCTAACGCCGGAGGCGATAATTCGCGGCGCGGAGGTTCCGCGAGGGGCTATTCGGAGACATAGCCGCAATGTTCCGATGCGATAATAAATCCCTCGAACTAGTGCGCACGCCGTTCGTGCCGGACAAAAGACATGGGTGGCTAGACATAGCGTGATTTATAGAGCGAATCGTGCCGAAGGCGCGTTGAGCACGACATCTGTCGGCATTGCCGACCGAATCGACGAATCCGTTGAGCAAGAACGCCCGTCGCCGCTGCCGACCACGGCTGGCTTAATATCGGCTAAGATAATCATTGCATTAACGGAATTGCGGCATTAAATTGGTATTGAGTTTTTGAAAGCTGGAGCAAATATACCGGACACCAGCGGAATATTAAAGAAAGCTGAACGCAATAAAAAACGCAAACAAAAGAGGAACTTAGCCCGATGTCAAACGAAGACCTGATAAAAGCAAAGAACGCGAAAAAGGACGAGTTCTACACGCAACTCCCCGATATTGAAAACGAACTCAAGCACTACTCGGAACATTTCAAAGGCAAAACGGTCCTCTGCAACTGCGACGACCCGCGCATAAGCAACTTCTTCTTTTACTATTTTGCCTATAACTTCGAGCACCTCGGCCTGAAAAAGCTCATAACCACCTGCTACAAGAACGACACGCCCGACCTCTTCAGCAAGCACGACAAGGAAAAAGCGATATATCTCGAATACGAGGGCGACAAAGACGGCGATAGAACCCAAGCAATAATTACCGAAAGAACATTAGGAGAATAATGGCGCTATTCAAAGTTAGAGACAACAATAAGCTTGAAGTAATTAAAGAGAAACCATTCAAGTTAGAAAGCGAATTACAGAATCTGACTGAACGCAATTTACAATCGGTATTCGGTTTAGAATTTGTCAAGCATGAGTTCAGTCTCAACAATTTCCGAATGGACACCCTTGCATTTGATAAGGGATCGAAGGCTTTTGTTATTATCGAATACAAAAGAGACAAGAACTTTAGCGTAATAGACCAGGGGTATGCTTATTTAGCCTTGATGCTCAATAACAAAGCTGACTTCATTCTTGAATACAACGAAAGCAAAAAAGACACCCTGAGAAAAGCTGATATTGATTGGTCTCAGTCAAGAGTTCTTTTCATCTCACAGTCTTATACAGCATATCAAAAAGAGGCCATTAATTTTAAAGACCTTCCTATAGAACTTTGGGAAATTAAAAGATACGACAACGAAACAGTAAATTACACCCAAATAAAAACGTCAGGTTCAAAAGAGAGCATAAAGACTGTTAGTAAAGAAGATCAAGCAATTGAAAATGTCACAAGAGAAATTAAAGTTTATACTGAAGACGAACACATATCAAATGCAAATGAGCAAACAAGAGAGTTATATGAGATATTTCGGAGTGCTATTTTAAATCTTGGGGAGATCGAAATCCAACCGAAGAAATACTACATAGCATTCAAATCTGGTTCTAATGTAGTGGATATACATATTTTTAAAAAATCCCTTAAACTGTGGATCAACCTACAGAAAGGGATACTTGACGACCCTAAAACTATATCAAGAGACGTATCATCAGTAGGTCACTGGGGAAATGGAGATTACGAATTATCTATAAGCGATGACGAAAACTTAGAATACATATTGAGCTTAATTAAACAATCTTTAAGAGTAAATGGAAAATAAAGGTCTATGAAAAACGGGGCGGCGTCTGCCCGATTTGCGA
>JAGLDC010000013.1 GCA_023145965.1 bacterium
GACGAAGCCAACTGCCAGATGCTTTGCAAAGAGTGCAATAGGAGGAAGGGGAATAAATAAAAAAATTTGAAATAAATATAAATTGAGAGGTATATATGATTGAATTAACGGACATCGAGATTGAGCAACTCATTCATGAAGAGAAAATATGGCTGGGGCACCAGAGAATAAGGCTAACCAGAGAAAACGGACACGAAAGGTTCAACAAAGAGCTTGAAACAGAGACAAAAACCAGGTTTAGGGTTTTTATTCGTCAAAACATACGTGATCCGTTAAATTTCTCGATTGGCCTTATCTACATAGACAGAGCAACTGGTGAGAATATACCTCTTCTTAGATGTAACGGGCCTACTCATCAACACCCGAATAAAATAGAAGGCGACAATACTGACTTCGTTTGTCATATCCATAAGGCTACTCAGAGATACATTGAAGCTGGGAAGAAACCTGAAGGCTGGGCTGAGGAAACAAATAAATTTAACAACATCGATTCAGCTCTTGCGATTTTTTCAAAGATAGTTAATATTCGACCAGTTCCATATTTACGTGAGACGCCACCTGTATTACCGGAGTTGTTCTAAAATGGGATTCATAGAAGAAATAAATGGCAAACTAAATGAAGCCATGAAAACAGCAATCGCTCTTAAGCAAGAGGGTAAAAACACTTATCGCTTGTTAACACCCTTTGTTTTTGAGGATGGTGATGGATTCGTAGCTTTTATAGAAACAATTAACGGTAAGCTTCGTTTTACAGACCATGGGAATACATTAATGCATGTTTCATATGATGTTGATATCAATTCAGAAACGCGAAAGAAGATTCTTAATGGTATCCTTTCTACCCATGATTTAACTTATTATGAAGGGGAAATTCTAACAGAGGCAAATTATGAGGATGCTGGATTAGCCTTCTGGGATTTCATTCAAGGGTTAATTCGAATATCAGATATATCTCTATGGAAATTCGAAAGAGCTAGTTCGCTTTTCTTCGAAGAGTTTGAGGAATTTATGGAATCACGAATTAAACAAAAAGTCCCCGAATTGTTAAAAGGCTGGCACGAACCTGCTATAGACGAAAGTAACCTGTATGAAATACCATGGTTATGTAGGAATGGTGGGAAGCCATTATTCGTTTTTCCAATTCAATCAACAGTCCAGTGTGACCAAGCTGTTAAATCGTGTCTTAAGTATGAAGGTGGCGGTTACGAATTCAATTCGTTCGCAGTTTATGCAGAAATAGAGAAGGTAAAAGATAAATCGATAAATCAATTAATGGATTTAGGTGCGCAATCGGTTTCTAGTTTTGATTCTCAAAGAAAAGACCGTGCAGAAAAAATTATTCTTGACCGTTTTATTTCGCCCCTGCGCTCCGGCGTAGGTGCGGTTAAATAGACACTCGGCGTCGTTCGTTCTTTTAAAATAGTTTTGATTCGTTGGCTGTAGGGGCGACCCCATGTGGTCGCCGTTTTTTTAATCCCCCCGGAATTGCTTACGCAATTCCGCCCCCCTTGTTAAGGGGGTTTCGTGGACAGCTTTGCCCCCCTTAATAAGGTCCGGTGCCGGGGATGTCCGAAGGACAGGGGGGATTATCATGTAGAATGTATTTTACATTAAGAGCGGCTTGCCGACCTCCCGTTTTCATTGCGGAAATCTTGCGCCCACGGAGCGAGTCGCGCTCCGTGGCGAGCAATACGACAGTCGGCTCGGCCGACCGCGCTCCGCGTCGAGCACGTTGCCTGTCGCCGCTGGCGACCGCGGTTTGTGCCACCCCTCTTTGAAAAGAGGGGAATGGGGATGGGAAATTGACAATTGATAATTGAGTATTGATAATTGAAAAGGGGCTCGGCCGACCGGGAGCACACAAGGTGTTTTCCTACGGGATGGGAGGAAAATTCTGGATTTCCCTACGGGTCGAAATGACAGGGTTATTGCGGGAGATTTCTCCCCTTCGGGTCGAAATGACAGAGGGGAAGCGCGCCTTGCCTAAGGGGTTTTGCTATAATAGCAATTTTTAATACCTATTATTTGTTCTTTAAAGCCTGCTCGAACATCGAGCGAACAAAGGGATCGGTTTCGAGTTCGAAGCGCCTTCTCATCTCGGCAATTGTCTCTTTGCCGCCTAATGATCCAAGGCATTTAACTGCATGTCCACGAATTATTGGGTCATTGGAATCGAGGAGTTTTAAAACAGCGCCTCGAGCTGCCGAGAGCCTTGTTTCAATAACAACCTTTTCGAGCGTTGTATCAGCCTCGAATTTTTTACATGAAGATTGAATAACGCGCAGTATATGATAAATTGCTGGTTTTTCCAAATTGTCAAGTTCCTCGAGTGCAACATCGAAGGCCTGCTCGCGCATATTAACAATACCATATTGTGCGGCTAGGCGCACTGTTAGGTAATCGTCGTTCAGAGCTTTTAAAAGCGTAGGAATCGCCCGTTCGTCTTCAATACTGGCGAGAGCCTTGGCGACCATATAGCGCACAGCTTGCTTTTTGTCCGTCGCCCATTTCATAATCTGCGGGACTGCATCCTTCGATTTGATCTTACCAAGCGCTGAGATAGTGCCTATACGCGTTCGCTTGATCTTCAAGAATGGAAGAAGCGAATCCACCGCCTCTTCGTCTTTAATTTCGCCGAGGAAGTATATAGCGCTTCCGCGTCTTCGGATGTTATCATTGTCGTGAAGTGTGGCATATAGGCAAGGCTTTATAAGTTCCGGTTTTTTCTCGCAAAAACGCTGTATTGTGCGAGTGCGTAAGGAGGATTTAGTATCGAGCTGCTTTTCGCATATATAATCCGCCGAGACTTGTCCTGAATCGAGCAGTTCCTGAAAAGCCTTGTCGGATTTGTCTTTAGCGGAACCCACTCCCCATAGGGATGCATCATTGAAAATACTCTCAATTGTGCGGTCGGAATCGGGTTCTTCCTCGGCAAGCTCTTCCGCCAGTTCCTTCACCGGGTCGGGGAATTTTTCACCAGAGATATCCATACCGAAACCGATATCACCGGTGAACCAGCGCTTGTTATTTCCAGCGAGAGTGATGTCTGAATAGTGATCGGTTCCCTCTATATCGAGGAAAAGGCCCATGCTTCCTGTGCCGCGTGCTCCGCGTGCATAGCCCCAATTGGAGCTTGTTAGGCGGCGTTTGGCATAGAGGTCGTCGCCGTTACGGTCGAGGAAAAGGACGAAGGAATTGGTAAGCGAGGTGCCGTTGCCGCCATCGATGACATATATATCGTTGCCGCGATATTCGGAGAAGAAGCCGACGGAATAGTCGTGCGCAGATCCCTGACCGGGGCCTTGTGGTGAAACATAGATATCGTTGCCAGCGCGGTCAATAAGCGCACCAACTGAGAGGTGAATCCCTGAGCCTTGAGGATACCAGACCGATGTGTAAACATCGTTGCCAGCGTTATCAATAAGTGCAGCGATGGAATACCAGTAGCTAACCCCTTGGCCATAAACGCCCGTGGTATATGTGTCGTTCCCTTCCTTATCGAAAAGGAAGCCGACGCCACCGGAGACATCAGGTCGCCAACCGATAGCGAATCCTTGAGCAAAGGAATGGTAATCAAAAGGGGCGAGGGGCGCATGGGAGTATTTTCCGCCGGAAAAATATTGGTCTGAGCCGCCATGGTCATTTAAAAGACCACATCCTTTTGGGCCGGCGAAGGCCTGTGCGTGGCAATAAGAACGGTAACTATCCTCGCCGTCGCCTTCGATCAAAGCGCCGACACCAAAGTTCCCTGCGCCCTGAACAAAGACCCCACCAGAGTAATTATCATCGCCTGCTTCATCGATTAAAATACCCGCGCCGAAAAGCCCGGAACCCTGACCGTAATGAGTGCATCTATATGTATCATCACCTTCGATGTCACGAAGATACCCGACTCCGAAAACACCTGAAGCCTGATTGAAAATCTCTGAACGGCCGTCGTAGAAATCGTTGCCTGCTATATCTATAACCACACCGAAGGGTTTGCTTCCAACACGACCAGCTGCATGAAGGCCATTATAGATATCGTCACCACCGGGATCGAGGATTATCTGAGCATCCTCGAATATGTCAGTAGAATTACATCCAATTATTGCTTTGCCCCAACGCGTGATAAGCTCGGTGGGCATTTCAACTGGCTTAGAGGTTTCTGTCATTGCTTTAGTTGCCATATTCACGCCCAGTATGACTGCTTGAGTTGCAAGGCCTAGTTCCTCTAAAGAAAAATTATACATCGCTTCATACAGCGAATCCAGAGCAACCTCATTACTCGTATCGAAATCGCTTGAAACCAGTTCTAGCAGGTAGATGCTGAGGCTGTCGTCGAGTGTGTCCTCGCTGTCTGTCCAGAATGTCGGTAGCAAATATAAAAGCGAATCGCGCGAAGCTGGAGGAAGCTTTTCCATCATGCGTTCGGTGTGTTCTGAGGCTATATCGAAAGAGGCTAGTAAATATCTTATAGCTGTGCGATAAGGTTCAGCTATTTCCTCGCCAGTTCTGTCTTTAGCGGCAATTCTGTAAATTTGCTTCTCAAATTTCGAGATCGTTTTACTCGATAATTTGGCATCGATAAGAGAGAAAGCCCATTTGATGTTATTCCCGGGGTGTTCTGAATTATCTAGGGCGAGACGTGTCCATGAATCGAGCGTGTCCGGCAACTCGAACGGCTTATCCAGCATACGTTTAACTATCTTAAGTTGGAAAAGTGTATCCGAGGCCCATTTTTTCTCGAATTCTGCGTCAGTGCGGGTTAGACCAGAGAAATCCAGCATGGAATCTATTTTCGCACGCGAGAATTCATCTATGGCTGGAGGGAAATTATCGGGTGTAAAATCCTGAGCAAGCGCAACCATAACCAAAAGGAAAAAGGCAATTAAAGAAATAATCCGTCTCATATTAACTCCTCGTAAAATTCATAACTCTATAAATTAAACATAAATATGTATTACAAAAGCGGTTTTTTTAAACTAAGTCACATAGATAACTTCAAATTACTGCTGCAACACTATATCTTAATGGTATTTGTATTGCGCTAAGATAATTTATTTTTTGTTAAATAAATCATCGCCTCAAGAGAGTAAGAAAAGTGTATGCTATTAACATGTTAAGTATTTTTTATTCCTATAAGGTCAGCAATTGTAAGTTATTGATATATAGCAAGATATTCGCGATACACCAGAGGCGAAACAGCTAAAAAATATTTTAATTTGCTATTTTATTCTGGAAATATGAGTTAATATCTATATATTATTGTAGGAGAAAACAGCTAAATTGAAATTGTGTTTTTGTTGTGTTAAGGGTTTTAGAAGCATTTGTGTAATTACCTAAAGCTGTTAATTAGTTGTTTAATATGAATATAAGTTCTCTGCACAGTGAATTAATTAAGTTTCGTGTTATTCTATTATTTTTAATTTTGCATAAACCAAAATTAGGATGTAATTTCTCGATTCCTTTTTTAGTGTTTGATAGTTCATTAATTAATAATTTACACTTTTCAAAAGTGGTTTTTGAAAAAAAACCACACCAGTTCAATAAATTGCCCGCCATGCATTATGATATCCTTCCACTTAAAAGTTCTATTTTTTGGTGGGAAGAATCAAGATTTTGGTTTTTCCCTTCTATCAAAAATCTCTCTCTAAGCAAACAATAATCTAATATCAATCTTATATTTGGGATTAAAATGAAAGTAGTTTTTGTTTTATTAGTTTCCGGTCTAATTTCTTACTCCACCTTATCCACAAGCGAAGTATTGTTTTCGGAGGTTGAGGGGATACCCTCAAGCGAAGAGGATATCGAGTTTCTATCCCCAGATTCTCTGAGTTTTGCTCTTGAAAGCGAACCTGCGGAAACATTAGTTACAGATACTTCAATAGTGGATAGCCTTATCCTGTCCGATGACTCTTCAAGAACACGCCCCGAAGAACCGATGTTTGTCGGTCTTGAAATAGGCACTGCGGGGGAGGATGTTTATATCGCCAGCGACCATGTCGGTATCGGAACCTCGACACCGAGCGAACTACTGGAAATCTATAATGGAAACTTGATGATTAGAGGAAATGATGGCGCTACTATGAGGATCGGCGAGGGTGTCGATTACTATGAAATGATATTAGATTATGATGTTGGAGATGAAGGAACTGGTTTATTTATTAGATCTAATGGAACTGACAGAGTAACAATGCTGAGCACCGGCAA
>JAGLDC010000014.1 GCA_023145965.1 bacterium
TTTTGTCTGGCAAAGAAGCCTAAAGTTTCGAGATCCATCGGAATTCCGTACCGTTGTATATCAAGACCACTAAACCGTTCGCCTTGATGTCGCTTGGACTGATCGACGTAGCATCCGCATTTATAATATTCTGCGCCGTCATGCCGTTGATAGAAAGTTGTGGAAGATGAGTATTTGCTACGTTTGCTTGAAAAGCTAAGTAAAGACCCGCAGTATATGAATCTATTCCATCTATCGTTATGCTATAAACTATATTGGTTCCTACTACACTGGAGGTGCTTGTGCCGCCCCAGTTCAAAGAGCCGTTCAAAACGGTATTGCCGCAGCCCTCGGCCTCGCAATGACGGGGCGATGGTGCGGAAAGGATTATCTAATCAGCACGATCTTCTCCACCAGCTCGCTCTCCCCTTTTTGCGCGCGGGCAAAATATACCCCCGAAGGCAACCTGGCGCCGCTACTGTCTCTGCCGTCCCAGACAACAACGGAGTTGCCGTCAGTGGAAAGCGCAGCGCTTAGATCGCGAACCGGCCTGCCAGTGATGTCGAATATCGCAAGTGAGGTCGCAAGCGGTGCCGCAATCGACACATCGGCGTTGAAAGGATTCGGGTGCGCGTTAAGCGCGAAAACAAGCGGCCTATCGGTCTCGCCGATGCCGGTATATGCCGTATGGAAGCTGAAACAGAATGTGTCCGCAGCATTGACATCACAGAAAACGGTATCTACCCGGTCCCAAACCTGCGTAAGGCAAATCTCGATCTCTGCGGAATCGGGCCATGGTGCGCCATAATCGAAAGTCAATATTGAATCGACAAAACTCAATCCAGGAGAAGTAATACTATATGCAGTTCTGACACCATCTATATCCACTCGAAGGCGAATACTCGATGTGTCAACCCCAGCCGGCCAGTCATGGATCTGTAAAATTACGGGTATAAGTGAATCGCCAATTAGAGAGCCATCGGGTGGATATGGAGAATCTATCACCGGCGCATAAAGGTCCACCCAGAAAGCACTCACAACCGGGATAGAATCCGGGATACAACCATCGGAGTCCGATACCGCAACAACACCGTTGTAAATTTTGTTTCCATGATATAGGAAATAAAAAGGAATCCTCAACAAAGCGGTATCAGCGATCATTGTAATCATAGAGTCGTTTTGGTATTTTAAATATGGGCCTATCTGGAAAATCAAGCTAGCCGGGTCTATTCCACCATCGTCTTCGATAAGGTATTTGGCATGTATATGGACACCGGTGCAGGAAACTGCGTGGTCGGGGACCTTCAAACCGCGCACAACAGGTGGAACACCCACCGGATCCGGTATCTGGACGTGAGTCGTTTCCTCGACATCAGTGAAACCCGATGTCGAGGAAGTAACTCTGGCTATTATTGATACATCCGTTGGTCCAAATGTAAAATACGAGGTATCTGCTTCTATCAGCCAATTAACCATTATGGTGGAATCGGGAATCAGCATCATATCGAAATTCACGCAAGTATCATCCAGCGTGTGCCATGGATCGATAGCAACCGATAATCCTTCGCCTAGGGAAAGGCAAATCATCAGTGAGTCTATTCCCGGTGAAAGGTCTAAATTGTGAACTAAAACAGCTGCTTCGAATGGATTTTGCGCCCATTTGTCGCATGCTGAACCGACCGAATTTGGAATAAGCGGCATAATAATATAATGAGAACCCTCTTCTGGTGCCTCCCCAAAGCCATATATAGTATTGACCTCAGCAAATTTATTTGGGCTGATCTGTCGTTCATCCCACACCATTGTTACGCCAGAATCATAGTAGTTACGCCCTACGATATCTGAATCCGGAGCCCAGCAATCGGAGTATAAATATGATTGGTGTCCAAAAGCAAAAATATCTGGTTTTATAGCAACACCTCTAAGAAGCCCTCTTGCAACAACTTGATCTGATCCTGCTCCAGGTCCCCGTTCGAAAGCCTGCCAGAAATAGGGCACTGCATCCCCGATTAAAACATTCCCCAAGTCTGTATAGACTCCACCCATCGCAATAGGGGCGGCATCGTTCGAGCCTACCAAAACATCGATATTCTGTAAAAAGGCAATTTTATGCATCACATCATCGATATTCAAAAACATATATGAAATCTCGACAGCTGGGGCGTCATCTATAATAACCGCTTTCAGTCTTTGAGTTAGAATAATAGCACCGCCCAATGTATCCATCGGGATATTCCACTGAGTTGCAAATCCATCATAAAAAGTGCTTATCGGCCCGGAATAGGGCCTTAAATGTATCCCGCCACATGTGAATTGATAAGTTTCGTCATTTGAATAAAGAACGCTGTCGATCATCACAATAAAATGGCTAGCCTTGCGGCTCCATGCGTGTCCGAAATCAAACATCAGCTTTCTGCCTGAAGCACCTACAGTGTCACCTATTCCGAAAAAGCCGTCGAGTGTGTCCAACTCTATTACAATTCCACCTGCGGCAGTCACCACATATTGCCCGAAGGCAGTTGATAGAATCAGTAAAAATAATATTAGATATTTCATTCTATTATCCTGTTTCAAGTTATATTGTATTAGTATAACTTATAGAAAATATTCAAAATCGCAAATCCCTTCATCGATATTTAATTTTTTAGGAAAATAAAAAAGTAAAGTGTTTCTCGTATCTACTATATCAATAACTGGTATTTTTTTCTTTTAATTAGCTATCGATGGTTTTATTCTTTCGAGCAATCCTCGTTCTCAAGTAAGATATTGACATCTAGTGCTTAGAAATATACATTTTCATTCCAATTGTAAGTTAATGGAGGTTTCAATGAATAAAAAAACTCGAATACTCTTAGCTAAGCCCGGCCTTGATGGCCACGACCGAGGCATTAAAATTATAGCCAATGCACTTCGTGATGCCGGTTTCGAGGTTATATATGCCGGCTTGCGTCAAACACCGGACTCAATCGCTACAGCAGCAATTCAAGAGGATGTCGATGTTGTGGGACTTAGCATCCTCTCGGGTGCACATATGACCCTTTTCCCCGCAGTCAAAAAGAAACTCGATGAAAAAGGTGCAAGCGATATTCTGCTTTTCGGTGGAGGAATTATCCCCGATCAGGACAAAGAAATACTCGAGAAATCCGGTATCGGTAGAATATTCACGCCCGGAGCATCGACACAAGAAATTGTCGAATATATAAAATCAAAAATGGAGTAAAACCCAATATTCGCAAAACCGCCAAAATGCAGCTCCTATCCGAGCGGTTGGCATGGGTGTAGTGTGGATTAGGGTCGGGGTTTTTGCGCCCGTGAATCATGTGGCCAAATAATAATCCTATCGGGCGTAGCAAAAACCATGACAACCGCGATGAGGTGTAAGTTTCAATTCAAGCGGCGGGCTATAACCCACGCAAGAATTGCCTTAACTATATCTGGAATTATAAAAGGTACAATCCCAACTGCTATCACTCCTTTAACAGTTAACACCTTACCTATCATTATTGGAGCAAAACAATAAAAATAAGCAGCTCCAATAACATATATCGGAATTAGGCTAGCTAAAAAAATCAGCGGCGAGCGGCGAAGTAATCCCTTTTTTGTGTTAAATAAACCACTCATTCCGGCAGCTATAGGAAAGCCAATCAAATATCCAAAAGTAGGAGAAATTATTATAGATAATCCTCCGGAAAAGCCGGAAAAAACCGGCAACCCAATCAAACCAAGTAGAATATATATTAACTGGCTTATTGCTCCTACTGCACTTCCTCCAATTGCTCCGCTGAGAAGAACTGTAAAAACCTGAAGTGTCCATGGAACTGGCGGTAAAGGTATGGCGATCTGTGCCGAAACCACAGTAAGCGCAACAAGAACAGCACCCTTAGCTATATTGCTAACTGCTTTATTTCTCTGGAGTGTATTTTCTGGCATCTTCCTTGCCCCTCAAAACCCTCAACGCTCCATGAGCCAAGGCTACCATTTCATTCTCTCCCGGATAAACCGAAACACCACAACCCAAAGCTGAAACCGCCTTGCGAATACCATCACATAGCAAATTAGACCTCGCCATACCACCCGTAAGAAGCACTTGATCAACAAGTTCACCATCAAAAGCGGGTAAAAGATTCGTTATGCTCTTAGCAATTTGATAAATAAGCGCATCGAGAACCTCTTTGGCTTCTTTGTCGCCTTTAAGAACCCTGTTTGTCACTTCACGGAAATTTGATGTGCCGAGTAAATCGAATAAACCGCCTTTACCCTTATTTAATAGCTTTAACTCGGCGTGAGTGTATTTTCCTGAAAAACAAAGCTCTATTAGCTGTCCTACAGGCAAAGAACCACTTCTCTCCGGGGTAAAAGGCCCCTCTCCATTTAATCCATTATTAACATCTATATATTGTCCTTTTTTATGTGCTCCTACTGTGATTCCACCCCCCATATGAGCCACAATGAGGTTCAAATACTCATAGAATGTCCCGTTTTCTTCAGCATAACGCTTTGCTGTAGCTATCTGATTCAGTGCATGGCTGATAACCTTACGCTTAATTTCCTTTATACCTGTGATCTTCGCCCTGCTAGGAACCTCGTCCACCACCACTGGATCTACTATAAATGCTGACTTATCACTTCCTTTAACAAGTTCAGAAGCTATAAGCCCTCCGAGATTAGAAGCGTGTTGACCGTTTACTCCAATCATCAAGTCATGATACATTTCCTCATTTATTCTGTAAGTCCCATGGAGAATAGGCTTAATCAAACCTCCACGAGCGGAAATAGCATCAATAGATTCCATTGAAAAACCATGTTCCCCCAAAGCCTTTAGAATCACTTCTTTACGGAAACTGTATTGCTCAGTGATATTCTGTCCTTTAAAAGCCTCGATTTCTTCGGGCGTATGATTAAGTTCCTCGGTGAAAACCTCTTTATCGCCCTCGAAAACAGCTATCTTTGTCGATGTTGACCCGGGGTTAATCACTAGTATCCTGTAATCCTTGAAAAATGTATCCTTCGGGGTGCTTTGCCAATCCTCGGGGAACCTTGCCAATGCTGCCTTTATTGATAATATTACATCATCTATCAAACAATCGCGAGCAAGATCTACACATCTCGATCTCACGCCCGATAAAATTTCGACCTTCTTGGCCTCACAAAAAACCCCTGAGAAGAAATTCACCATAAGGTCGCCCATTTCGGCATTCGGGCAAATAAGAACATTATGTTCACATCGAGGGCAATATTCGGTTCCACAAAGACCAATTATCTCGCTAGATCTGATCTCACCAGTTAGCTTAATTGATTCATATAGAGAGTCCTTTTCTGCATAATCTAGCAGGATATCATCGGCAAAATTGGAGGCCTTAACTGCTATAGCATCGAAAGGAGAATTATACGATGGCAATACTATCCCCGCTCTCACCTCTGGAAGAACATCCTCCGGTATAATATCCCTAAGCGCCACACATGTTTGAACAGCGATCCTTCCAAGAATTTCTCCGTTTGTAAATGTGTTTAATGCTATATCGCCAAAAATCACTATTCCCATTGGAAAAACCTGTTTCGGGAAATTTTCAGGCATTTGAAATAAAACCGACTTAGATACCGTTGTATCTCCTAAAATAGCTCCAGCCGATTCTAAAAACCCTTTGGGGTGCTCCTCCAATCCCCCAATAACCATGTCGGCGTGCCCCTCTCTAACTGCCATTATCCCAAAAATCGCCGGTTCGGCAACTAGCTGCCTTGCGGTCTCAAAACAGTCCGCTCTACGAGCACCATCAGGCAAATCTTTATATGCACGCGCTAAATCGTCCAAAAGATACTGCGCTTTCTCTAAGTCTAGAAAGGAACTTTCTTGTATCATGAATTCAAGACGCGTTTGATCACAATGAGATAGCTCTTCGCTGATTATCTCTCTAATCCGATCCTCTGGGAATAGGAAAACCGGTTTTATATACCTCACGAGGTGACTTGCAGCCTCTATACTCCGCTTGTCTAGAGATTCAGCGAAAATAGCCATCGGCCTATTATCTCTGTTGTTTATTTTTTTGTCGAGGATTTCCGTCAATTCGATCATAGCTAACCTCCATTTATCATAATCTGTGATTTTAATTTAAAACACAAAATCCTTCCAGTCAATTGAAAACGAACTTTTGACACTAGTAAAAGTGATTTATGTCTGACAATAATAGCTAATAATCAGCAAAAATCGAGAGGAAACAAACATTGGGTAAGCAAGGGAGTTTTTACATTTAATAGAAAAAGTAAAAACTGGGATAACCTTTTTTATACAACAGAGAATTTTTTTTAAATATTTCTCCATCCATAACGAAAAGCCTTTGATTTTAATATCAAATTATATATGATTAAGGACTTTATATGTTAGCTATCAATATCTTTTATAATTTTTACAGGATGTATAATGGAAGAGAATAAAAAAGACCCAACTAAAAAAGCCCACGCGAATAGGCAATATAAGGCCTGGGAGAAAAATACTCTCGAACCTTTTATTCAAAAAAAGCCTGAAAAAGGGAATCTTGTAGATTCCTCCGGTAAACCCATTGAAAGGCTTTTTCTCCCTGACGATATTAATGATGCTTATCTTGAAAAACTAGGTTTCCCCGGACAATTTCCATTTACCCGTGGAGTGTATCCCTCGATGTTCCGTGGAAGGTATTGGACAATGCGCCAATATGCGGGTTTCGGCACCGCAGAAGAATCCAACGAGAGATATAAATATCTTCTTTCGCAAGGTCAAACCGGCCTTTCTATAGCTTTCGATCTACCTACACAGATAGGTTACGATTCGGATAATTCCATGAGTGAGGGTGAGGTTGGCAAGGTTGGAGTTGCTGTCGATACACTCGCCGATTTGGAAACCCTTTTCGAAGGCATCCCCCTCGATAAAGTCTCGACCTCGATGACCATAAACTCCACAGCAGCAATACTTCTAGCCATGTATATTGTCGTTGCTGAAAAGCAGGGAGTTGGAAAAGAGAAGCTCCGCGGCACTATCCAGAATGACATCCTTAAAGAGTATATTGCCCGTGGAACATATATTTTCCCGCCACAACCCTCGATGCGCATCATCACAAATATTTTCGAATACTGCACACAAAACGTCCCCAAATGGAATTCCATCTCGATTTCTGGTTACCACATTCGTGAAGCCGGCTCTACAGCCATTCAGGAGATTGCTTTTACCCTTGCCGATGGTATCGCCTATTGCGAGGCGGCACTTAAAGCAGGAATGGATATCGATAGTTTTGCAGGGAGACTATCATTCTTCTTCAACGCACATAATAATCTACTGGAAGAGGTTGCAAAATTCCGCGCCGCGAGAAGAATGTGGGCCAAAATAATGCGCGATAGGTTTTCCGCTAAAAAAGAAAAATCCATGATGCTACGCTTCCATACCCAGACTGCTGGTTCTACTCTCACAGCACAACAACCGAACAACAATATAGTCCGGGTAGCAGTTCAAACATTGGCAGCGGTTCTTGGTGGCACACAGAGTTTACATACAAATTCACGGGATGAAGCCCTTTCACTTCCCACGGAGGAATCCGTTCGCATTGCCCTTAGAACCCAACAAGTTGTCGCCCATGAATCTGGGGTAGCAGATAGTATTGACCCACTGGCGGGGTCCTATTATATTGAAACGATGACCGATCATATAGAAAAGAAGGCCTCCGAATACATAGATAAAATAGACGCCATGGGTGGAATGTCTAAGGCAATTGAAAAGGGTTTTGTCCAGAGGGAAATACAAAAAAGCGCTTATGAGTATCAAAAAACGGTCGAAGCCGATGCGAAGATAGTAGTCGGGGTAAATAAATTCACAGTTGAAGAACCGCCTTTAACCGATTTACTTCGTGTCGATGAAAGTATCGGAGTGAAGCAAAAAGAGAAGCTCTTCAAGGTTAAATCGAACCGCAACACGCAGGCTGTCGAAGAGTCTTTGAAGGCATTAGAAACCGCTGCGAGCGGCGATGACAACCTAATGCCATATATAATCTCCGCAGTCAGAGCCTATGCTACAATAGGCGAAATCAGCGATATTCTTCGCGGGGTGTTTGGGGAATACAGGGAACAGGTAATTCTATAGCAATAGGAGAGACTAAATGCTCGAGAAAATCGACCACATAGGAATCGCTGTGGACAACCTTGACGAGTCCATCCTAATTTTCAAGGACTTGCTCGGGTTGAAATTCCTCGGCGAGGAGGAGGTTCCCGACCAAAAAGTGCGGGTGGCCAAGTTCGATATAGGCGGAGTGCATATCGAACTCCTAGAGCCAACAAGTCCGGATAGCCCCATCTCTCGTTTCCTTGAGAAAAAGGGTCAGGGCATACACCATGTTGCGTATCGCACAGACAACATTGAAGCTGAAATATCGGAATTAATTGCCAAAGGAGCCAAAATGATCGATGAAAAACCTCGTTGTGGCTCTGGAGGCCTTAACATAGCCTTCATTCATCCAAAATCGACCGCTAAGGTCCTCACCGAAATATGCGAGGGGTAAAATGAGCATCGAGGAAAAAATTCTGAATCTGAAAAACCGCCGCGAAAAAGCCTGTTTAGGCGGTGGTGAAAAGCGAATCGAAAACCAACATAAAAAAGGAAAATTCACTGCACGCGAGCGCTTAATAAAGCTTCTCGATGCCGATAGCTTCGAGGAATTCGATATGTTCGTCGAACATCGGTGTAACAACTTTAATGTCGACGCTAACCATATACCGGGCGACGGAGTCGTCACGGGCTATGGTACTATTAATGGGCGGAAGGTCTTCGTTTTCTCACACGATTTTACTGTATTCGGCGGTTCTCTTTCCAAAACATTCGCGGAGAAAGTCCTCAAAGTTATGGACATGGCCGCTAAAGTAGGTGCACCAATCATCGGTATTAACGATTCGGGTGGCGCAAGAATCCAGGAGGGAGTCGATTCACTCGCTGGTTATGGCGATATCTTCCTTAAGAATGTTGTTTATTCTGGAGTTATCCCTCAGATTTCTGCCGTTATGGGACCTTGCGCGGGTGGTGCTGTTTATTCTCCGGCTATAACGGACTTTATTTTCATGGTTAAAGATACGAGCTATATGTTCGTTACCGGGCCAAAAGTAGTTAAAACGGTTACAAATGAAGATGTATCTGTTGAAAACCTTGGAGGATGCTCTGTTCACAACGCAAAGAGTGGGGTGTCTCATTTTTCTTGTGAAAACGAAGACGAACTTATCGAGAACATACGCAGATTATTCGATTTTATACCTCAAAACAATATGGAGCTTCCCCCTGAATTCCCTAACGACGACCCCGAGAACCGCGAATGCAGCGAGATAAGTAAGATAATACCAGACAATCCCAACAAA
This sequence comes from bacterium, assembly GCA_023145965.1. Classification (NCBI taxonomy): domain Bacteria; species bacterium. Next base: position 9,340 of record JAGLDC010000014.1, read on the forward strand.
CCTTACGATGTAAAAGATATTATTCACGAGATAGTCGATAAGGGAGACTTCTTCGAAGTTCAGGAACTCTGGGCGACTAATATGGTAATCGGTTTTGCACATATGGGCGGAAAATCCGTCGGTATAGTTGCCAATCAACCTAAGCATCTTGCTGGTGTCCTCGATATTAACGCTTCAATTAAGGGCGCAAGATTTGTCAGATTTTGCGATTGTTTTAATATTCCTATAGTGACACTCGAGGACGTTCCGGGCTTCCTTCCTGGAACAATCCAAGAACATGGTGGAATTATTAAACACGGTGCGAAGCTTCTTTACGCTTATGCTGAAGCTACTGTTCCTAAAATAACTATCATCCTCAGGAAGGCTTATGGTGGTGCTTATGACGTTATGGGTTCCAAGCACCTCGCCGCAGATATTAACTACGCGCTCCCAACCGCTGAAATTGCAGTTATGGGGCCCAAAGGCGCGGTAGAGATTATCTTCAGTAAAGAGATTAAAGAATCATCTGAACCGGCGGAAAAAGCCAAGAGACTGGAAGCCGATTACAGAAAAAAATTCGCTAATCCCTTCGTGGCAGCTCAAAAAGGCTATATAGATAATGTTATAGAACCACAGAATACGAGATACAGAATAATTAGGGCCTTAGAGCTCCTTAATGATAAAAAAGATAAGCACCCTTTTAAAAAACACGGAAACATCCCGCTATAAGGAGTTAGAAAATGAATCCATTTCTTGTTGTTACAAACGCCGGTGGGAGCTTCGAAGATGTCCTTGTTCTATCTATAACCGGCATTATTGTAGTTGTCTTGGGTCTATTCGTCCTTTCGCTTGTTGTTTCGCTTTTCCGATTCCTGAATCCGAAAAGCCAAGTTGTAGTGGAATCGAACCCAAAGATTGCATCGCAACCCCCGGTCGAAGAAATAAATAAAAGTCTTTTCTTCGATGTTTCGCAACTCGATACAAATCAAGTATCTGCAATTTTTGCAGCAGTCTCAATCGAATTAAAACTATACCATGAAATAGAACCTGCGGAGCTGACCTTCGATTATCAGCCCCGCGCAATAAGCCCATGGTCAATGGCCAATTAGGCTAACGATAGGAGCGATAATGGGAGAATATATTTTTAATATCGGCGGAAAAGAATACAAAGTCGATGTAAAAGGAATCACAGGGAATCTTGCAACTGTAGTTATCGACGGCAAAGAGGTTGGTGTTACAATAAAGCAATTCGGCAAGCGTGAAACCGCACCGCCTCCCCGAAAAGCCCGTAAAAGAATGAAACCGGAAGTTGTTCAAGCAGCTCCACAGATGCCCGCTGCTAAAGTATCTCAACAAACAACAACTTCTAGTAAAGTAACACTGGTTCACGCACCTATACCGGGTATTATCTTAAAAATCCTAGTAAAAGAAGGTGATAGCGTTAAAACTGGGCAGGATATTATCTTGATGGAGGCTATGAAGATGGAGAACCAAATTCAAGCCACAGCCTCTGGAGTAGTAGCCAAAATCAAGGTTAAGGTTGACGATGCAGTTCAACAAGAAGATGTTTTAATCGAAATCAACCCGACTTAAGGAGTTAACATGGAAACGCTTAAGCTTTTCCTTGAAAGCACCGGTTTTTACAACATTAGCATCCAGAACATGGTGATGCTATTAATTGGATTCATATTCGTTTTTCTCGCGATTAAAAAGGAATATGAACCATTACTTCTTCTACCGATCGGCTTCGGCATATTGATTGGTAATATCCCAATCCCTCCGGGGGCCGTTATTGGAGTCTATGGTGAATCTCCAGAGATGAGATCGGTGTTCAATATACTTTACTTCGGAGTGAAAACCGGAGCCTATCCAGCACTTATCTTTCTAGGAATAGGCGCTATGACCGATTTCTCGACGCTGATTTCCAATCCCAAAACGATAGTCCTTGGGGCCGCTGCTCAAGCCGGTGTATTTTTTACGTTCTTTATGGCAGTGCTTGTTTTTAAATTCGATATTGCTGTTTCGGCTGCTATCGGCTTAATTGGAGGCGCCGACGGACCCACATCGATCTATATCGCGACTAAATTAGCACCACAATACTTAGCACCTATATCAATCGCGGCCTATTCATATATGGCCCTTGTTCCAGTCATTCAACCACCGATCATGAAGCTTCTAACGACCAAGAAAGAACGATTGATAAGGATGCCTCCACCGCGCCATGTTTCAAAAAGAGAAAAAATATTTTTCCCAATTATTGCTTTTTTAATAAGCGCCTATATTGCTCCAGCTGCTTTACCACTATTAGGTTTGCTTTTCTTGGGCAATCTTTTGAAAGAAAGTGGTGTAACCACTAGGCTTGCGAAAACAGCTGCCTCGTCTATCGTTGACACTTTCACCATCTTCATAGGAGTTTGTGTTGGAGCCAGTGCACAAGGAACTACATTCCTTACAATGGAATCTATAAAAATCTTCGTATTGGGTGTAGTTGCCTTTGGAATAGCGACAGCAAGTGGCATTCTCTTCGCTAAACTCATGAATGTTTTTTCGAAAAACAAGATAAATCCACTTATCGGTGCCGCTGGTGTCTCCGCTGTTCCCGATGCCGCAAGAGTAGTCCAGATGGTCGGTAGAAGAGAAGACCCAGATAATCACCTTCTTATGCATGCCATGGGACCGAATGTTGCTGGTGTTATCGGGACTGCCATTGCAGCAGGCATATTCCTGAGCCTTTTCCAATAAAGTGAATAAAATAGATATTGGTGCAAATGTAATCCGGTTCGTTGATGTTGATTCGACGAACCGGGTTGCTCTTTCCTCAAAACACTTCCCTTCGGGAACAATATTTATTGCCAAAACTCAATCTTCAGGTTTAGGAAGGCATAATCGTAAATGGATATCCCCGAAAGGCGGCCTTTATCTTAGCCTACTCCTTAAAGATTTACCAAACATAATCGAGTATCAGATGGCGTCGATCCTGTGTGGTTTTTGTGTTGTAAAAACATGCAAGGATTTCTTACTAGATGGGCATTTCTCAATTAAATGGCCAAACGATATCATTATCGAGGATAAAAAAATATGTGGCATTTTAGCACAAACTGTAGTCTCTGGCGAAAAATCGAGAGGGGCCATCGGTATCGGAATAAATGTAAATAGCAACCTTGAAGATTTCCAGTTTCCTCTTTGCGATAATATAATATCATTGAAAGAGTTAACCGATAATGTAATCCCACTTTCATCGTTCGAGAAAAAATTGATTATATATATAAAAAGCATCTTTAAGAACAATATTAGGAATACTTTTATTGAAAATTTACCTGATATTAACGACTTACTTTACAAGAAAGGTGAACAGGGAAAACTGTTGATCAGAGGCGAAGTCCACAAATATCGCATTATGGGCATTTTGGAAGATTGTAGCATAAGCGTAGAAGACTCTCATGGAAATCAATTAGCTTATTCAATTTGTGAATTTCTCTAAATAGAAAAGTCCCGATCGAATGATCGGGGCTTTTTTGCATTCCCCTTTATCTTGCTATAACTACGGTTCCATTGCAAATTATTTGACCGTTCTGAATAATGATATAGATATACAAACCTTCTGTTACAAATCGGCCTTTCATATCCTGACCATCCCATGATCTCTCTACAACATTAATTAGGTCTAATTCTCGAACGTCTATCCATCTCCTGAAAACCTCGACATTTCTTGTGGTGAATATTACAAGTTCGGCGGTTTCGGAGAACATATATGGGTAATTGAATATGGTATAATCGTTTATCGCATCGCCATTTGGAGTGAACGGGTTCGGGAACACAAGGCACTCTATTTCTGGCTCGACAAGGAACTCTATCGAGTCGGCACTGCAGTTCGGGCCGCATGTGTCGGGGCTATCGCAAAGCGAAACAAGGGCATCAACTGTATCACCACTTACGAACTCGATTCCTTGACCTGTTGGGTAGAAAGTCACCTCGACTGCACGAATCTCGCCGCCAGAGCCTGTCGAACGGACATTCCAATCGACCTGACTATAACCATAATGCGCGCCGTAGATCAACAAGTCGAAACTCGACTCATCGATACCGCTACCATCATCGGTAAGCGTGAAGCTCACCGGCTGCTGGCGGTTGCGCGTCATATAAGTCAGAGGCTCGGTAAACGAGATCGAAGGAGCCGCGAGGTCCATGATAAACTGCCACGAAAGAGGCGTCTCGAGAGGGTTCGCCAGCATATCGTCAGCCGCAACTAAAGCAACATCCACAACTTGACCATCCGCAAAGTTTGGGCTAGGCTCGAAGTAGAGTATCGAGTCAACAGGATAATATGTAAGTTGCGGGCTATCGACACCGTAAGTAACAGACTCGACAACTAGCTCGATTGTCGATTCATCCACGCCATCTTCGTCCCAAAGCCGTATCACAATGCCCTGCGGATCGCAGGCGCAATACCATCCAGGCTCTGGCGTCACTATCTCAGCCCTCGGACCACCGGGAGCTACAAAGAACTCCCAGATATAGGTCGTGTCATTCGCCGGGCAGTCGCGGATATCAGTCGGTGTATCCTCGCCCCAAAGCCTTATCTCCACAAGGTCGCCGCCTGAGAATATCATGCCACAATCCGATGGATCGATTACTATCTCGCCTGTCAACTCATCGAAATTAACACAGGGATCATCGTAAAGCCCATAAACTGCGCCGTTTATCGACACCTCGAAGCTAGCGAAATCCAGCCCAGAGATCGTGTCTAAAACAGCTGCTCTAATCACTGGAAGACGCGTCCGAACTGTGTCTCCAGGAATCGGCTCGAAGCCCCACGCAGTATAAACTGAAAGGTCCATGAAGAAGTCCCAACACACCGGATTTTCCAGCTCGTTGCCCAAAACATCACTGGCACGAACAAGGCAAACATGCACTGTCTCGGCATCCGCGAAAGGAACAGAGGGCTGAATGCTCAGGTTCGGTTCCGACCAGTCCAAATCGGCGTGAGCCGTCGTATAGAAAGTGCTATCCGGCGGCATCGAAGGCCCACTGCGCCAGACTATTATCTGTATTGTCGTGTCATCCACGCCGTTAGCGTCGGTGATAGTCATCGAGATAAACTCCGGATCGCAAGCTGATATCGAGCTATCGCCGGGGTTGACAACATCAGAAACAGGGCCACCCGGCTCGACGAAGAATCGCCAGCAGGAGTCCATCGCGTTGGGGCCGCAGGTGTCAGGGCTATCATAGCTCGCGATGCAGACATCGACGGTATCGCCACCCCAGAACCTAAGCCCGATATCCTCGGGCGTCAAGCAAATATCCTCGCCGTCCCAGCTAACTCCAGCATCGCCATCGCGGTAAACCGTGCCGTTAACAGTAAGCTCCAAGCTTGCCGGATCGATGCCGCTCATGTTATCGCGAAGACCCACACAAATGTCCTGATATATATCCGTAACAATAGCATACTCCGCCGGAACCTGCGAAATGATATACGGTGGGGAATAATCCAGGTAGAAGACCAGCGAATCGCCATCCTCGAGACCGTTGAAGAGCGTGTCCATGGCATCTGTAATAGCGATGAACACGGTCTCGGCATCAGCGAAAGGCGGATCGGGGTTATACCAAAGCCCACCAGTCAAAGGATCATAGCTAAGCTCTGTAGAATCAACAAGATATGTCAATGTGTCGCCGAGGCCCCAAGCACTTCTGGCGACGATAACCTCGATAGAATCCTCGAACAGCGCGTCGTCCTCGGTGTCCGAAAGCAGCATGATAATGCTATCCGGGTCGCACGCCACAAACCATCCTTCGCGCGGATAAAGAATCTGGCCAACAGGACCACCAGGAACAACAGCAAACCGCCAGCAAGTGTCCAGAACATTTGGCAAACAGCCATCGTCGTCGGAGTAGTCATCGGCGAAATCCACAACATAAACGCACCAATCCACGGTATCTCCGCCATGCCAGATCACCGGTGGAACAGCTGCGCTCGGGTCAAACTCGAGCGCGCCACCCAGACCCGAAGGCATCCAGCTCACGCCGGCATCGCCAACATAGTAATCGACACCGTCGATAGTTAAAATAATACTATCGGGGTTAATGCCGGCAAGCGTGTCCCATAAATTGACATAAAAAAGTGGGCTTGTCATGTGAATATCGCCACTGGGCGACTCGCCAAAGGCTATAGGCGAAACGCGATCGACATAGAAAGTCCAATCGAGGAATGCCGAGCTGTCGAGAGGGTTCCCGAGGCTGTCCTCGGCGGCGAGAAGCCTTACCCCGATTATGTCAACAGGATCGAACGGAGGCACCGGATCGAAGCGAAGGATGTCCGTCGCGTGATCGTAGCTCATGTGGTCGGGATAATCGTAAACCGCGCCATCGACCTCGAGGCTGATCGTCGAATCGACAACATCGTCATCGTCCCAGAGCCTTATTATAATGTATTCCGGGTCGCACGCGCTGATGCTATCTTCATAAACGCGCATGATCTCGGCCAAGGGGCCGCCGGGCTCGATAGAAAAGCTCCAGCAGGTATCAAGTTCGTTGTAACTGCAGTAATCAGGGCTGTCGTAGGCATAGACGCAAACATCGACGCTCTCGCCGCCGGTGAAAGCGATGCCAGCTGCCGAAGGATCCCAAGATAAATGACCAATAGACCATATCACAGAAGTGCTCGTGAGGTCGTAAATACTTGTCCCGACAAGACTTCCGGTGATCGTCAGCTCGATAGAGCTCGCATCGAGGCCGCTCTGGATATCCGCAAGATCGAACTCCACTGTCGGATGACGCGTAGCCTCCACTGCACCGGCCACGGGCAGCGCGCCGCTCACGAGCGGCGGCGTCTGATCCATCATGAAGGTCCAGCAAAGGCTTTCAGGGCTCATCGGGTTGAATACCGGATCCCACGCCTGTTCGATGCAAACATGCACTGTCTCTGGATCTGCGAATGATATCGGCGGATTATAACTGAAGTTTGGATCGGCCCAAACAACGCCAGGTGAATCGTAATAAAGCATCGTAGTGCCCGGCAAAGGCCCGCTAGCACTGCGCGTGACACTCACAATGATCGAGCTGTCAACCGTGCCATCGGAGTCGTAAATCTCAATATCGATGTGTTCCGTATCGATACAAGCCGACCAAGTATATGGAAGCGGACGGAAGATCGTCGGCGAAGGCCCGCCAGGCATAACATAGAAACGGCAGCAATAAGTCGCGACGTTGTCAGCGCAAATGTCAGTTGTATCTTCGACATAAACGCAGATATAAACGCTGTCGCCGCCGCGATAGCTTGGCGAGGGAACGAGCGCGCCGGTCGCGACAGTGAACACGCCGCCGGCGGCGGTGATCCCGGGATCGCCCCAGTGGTAAATCATTGTGTCGTCTATTGTTATCTCCAAACGCGAGGTATCGACACCGGAAAGATTATCCCAAAGATCGAAGCTAACAATCGGCCGAGTCGTGAATACTGTATCGCCGCAAACAGGCGTGATACCGCCCGAGCTGAAGTTCTCAACAACTGGAGCCTCCAAATCAACCCAGAAAGTCCACAAAAGCGGCGTTTGAAGCGGATTGCCGAGTGTGTCATCAGCGGAGATAAGCTCGACATGCACAAGCTGGCTGTCTATCCAGGCCATACCCGCCGGGATCGGACAGAACGTCAGTGTCGTCTCGAGCGCTGTCTCAGTATAAGTAACTATAGAATCATCGACATAGTAGGTGTCCCCCTCGACGACCATCATGATCGTTGATGGATCGACACCGACATCATCGTCGGAGAGTATTATTGTAATACATTGATCGTAACACGAGGTGATCTCGCCCAGTTGAGGCGTGACTATTTCCGCTATCGGCCCCATGAGATGAACCTCGAACCACCAGCAATACTCAGCCGTGTTCGGGCCGCAATAATCTGGAAGATCGCAGGCCGAGAGGCAGACATCGACTGTATCCCAATCGCCCCAAACAAGGCCAGCAGAAGGCGGATCAACCGCAAATACGCTCGATAGCGTGTCATAAGTTACACCCGGATCGCCACGGTGCATAATTATGCTATCGTCTATACTAAGAACAAAGCAATCTATATCTAGGCCCGAAAGGCTGTCGTAAACATGAACAGAGAACGGCGCAAGGCTGTCGGCCAAAAGCGAGCCGGTCAGAGGAAGCTCGTCCCAGAAAACCGGCGGAGTCAGGTCCATAAGCCAGCTCCAGCAGTAAGGCGCGCCCATGGTGTTACCGAGGCTGTCGGCGGCCTCGACCACACAGAACTCGACTGTATCGAGATCGCGCCAATATCCAGAGGTGCCGCTAGGTGTAAATGTAAGTGTATCATTAACATAACCAACCTCGGAGTCGGTCCCCACGGCAAAGCTATCGCCATCGACTGTGATAACGATGCTGCTTGGCACAACGCCATCGGGATCGATAAGCGTCGCGACTGCAAACTGCTCGGTGCTATCGCAAGCTACCCAAGAGTTTGGAGCATACTGAACCCACTCAGGAACAGGCCCGGAAAGGCTGACAATAAAGCGCCAGCAGAACTCGCCCCAGTTAGGACCGCAATAGTCCGGCTGATCCTCGGCATAAACGCAAATCTCCACTGTATCGCTGTCTGCGAATGCGATCCCAAGAATAGTCGGGTCGAGGTAATACTCGCCAGTCGAATCGTTCCACTCAACTCCCATGCCCATAGCATAACTATCTGCAGGTGCTCCATTAACCGAAATTGTCGTTATAAGATCCAAAACCGAAACACCGCTGATACTATCGAAGACGAAGATCGAAATGCGCGGCGAGATATCGTTGATCATCGTGTCAGGAGGCGGAAGCGGAGCCCAGAATACCGGAGGCGTGAAATCTGTGTAAAACTCCCAACATAAAGGTATCCCGGGAGAGGGAGTCGTGAAGATGTCATCGCACGAGTCGAGGCAAACCTCCACAGTATCGGCATCGACCCAGTAACCGATATCCGGATCGAACCACAAAATACTCGAATCCGCAAGCCAGATAAGCTCATCGTCTGCGCAGGTGTAAGTCTCCGTCGGAAGACCGAGCTTTGTGATCGTAAGAACTATACTCAAAGAATCGACTGCTGCAAGCGTCGAATCGATGCGAATAATAATGCCGCTATCTTCGCAAGCAGAAATCGTATTTGGCATAGGGAATACTATGCTGGGAACTGGGCCCGAACGCTCAAAATACCAACTCCAGCAGGTGTCGAGAACATTGGGGTCGCAGTAGTCAGGCAAGTCCGGCGCCTGAACGCAAACCTCCACTGTGCATAGCTCGCTAGCTCCGAGACAAATGCTGCCATCGATATGAAATCCAACATGAAACAGGGAATCCGGCTCGGTAAACCCTCCCGTCCAAGGAATAGGCGTCCCCTGAACTGTGAGATGAATGCCATAAGCGCCTAAACCCGAAAGACTGTCGAACAAATCGAAGCTTATCGAATCTGGCAAAATCATAACTGTAGTGTCCGATGGCGGGAAAATCCCCGTAACAACAGGGGTGCTGTAATCGATCATGAAGGTCCGACAAATCGGAAGATCAGCCATAATGGCACCTGCCGAATCGGCAAGCGCGCGCAAGCAAACGTAAACTACCTCGCCATCGTGGAAAAAACCTGCCGCTGGAGAAAATATTATACTATCGGAAGTCACTGTAAGCCAAGCGTGGCCAATATCATAGGGCACTCTATTAATATCCAAAATAACGCTAGAAGGGTCAATTCCTGCACCGGCATCATCCCAAATATGAAGTGCTATTGGCTGAGGATCGCAAGCGCTCCAAGTCCCTGAATCCGGGTAAACAAACTCCGCATCAGGAGGACGATTAACGAAATACCGGCAACAATATGTAGTGCAATTTGCGCCGCAATAAACCGGTGTTACGAGATCACAAATAGTCAAACAAACATCGAAAGAATCCGGATCGTCCAAGCCTAAATAGCTAATACGGCCATTAATAACGACACTTCCTGAATCCTCATCACCCATATAACTGATCGGAGGACGAATATCCCCTAAATAATGAGGATAACCGCCGATCTCAATAATAGCCGATGCCGTATCGATACCAGCGCCCAAATCCTCTAGGTTTATCCATATGTCGAGAAATGAATCTGGAAGAAATGTTTCGCATTCCGGCGACCATCCTACGCTTGCTGGAGGCGAATAATCAAGATAATAAATAAGGCATATCGGAAGACTATCCATCTCCGCCCCTGCCGAATCCGCAAGGTAGTTAAGACAGGCCTCGATAGTGTCGCCATCAACGAAAATCGCAGGATCAGGTGTGAATATTAAGCTCTCGCAGGTAACTTCAACCATGGGGGAAGTAATGTCATAAGTAATTCCGTTTACCTCGATAAGAGCGCTATATGGATCGACCGGTGCCCCGGCAGGATCCCACAAATGAAGGGAAAACGGCTGTGGTTCACAAGCTGAATAGATAAATGAATCTGGATAAACAAACTCGGCCTCAGGAGGTAAATTTATCGGGAAGGAACAACAATATTCCTCGCAATTCGGCCCGCAATATTCATCAGTAACTCGGTCGCATGTAGTGATGCAAACCTCGATGCTGTCTTCGTAAAGAAGATCGAGTTGCCGGAATGTTCCTAGAATCGAAAGAACTCCAGTAACCGTATCGCCGGAATAGGAAATTGCCGGTGGTCCAGACCCGAGGCTATATGATGTGCCATTAATAGTCACTGAGAATTCGCTATCATCTATACCCGAACCTAGGTCCTGAAAAGTAACCGATAAGTCGAGAATTGTATCATCAATAAAAGTCTCACAACGCGGGCTCCAACTCAATGGTTCTGGTGGAGAGTAATCGATATAAAATGTCAGACACAGAGGAAGGTCCTCCACGGAAGCGCCAGCACCATCGGCAAGCGAAATAAGACAGGCTGATACAGTATCGCCATCCTCGAAGAAACCTGCAGTTGGTGTAAAAATTAGGCTATCGGTAGTAACATCCATCCAAGTGTGACCTGCTGGATAGGAAGTCCCATTAATTTCGAGCACAGCTGTCGAAGGATCGACATCGGCGCCAACATCATCCCAAAAATGCATCGATATAAACTCTGGATCACATGATGTAAATATCTCCGGATCGGGGTGAACAAACTCGGCCTCCGGTGGTTGATTAAGGTAGAAAACACAGCAATACTGCTCACAATTTGGCCCACACCAACTCGAAGAAACCTGATCGCAGGTATTGAGACAAACAACCGCAGAATCCGCCGTATGCAAATCCAATGTTCCGAAAGTGCCATAAAGAGAAGCTGTTCCTGAACTTGCACTTCCAGTGAAATCGACTGTTGGTGGCCCCGCACCCAAAGGATAGGTGACACCATTCACTGTAAAACTCAAGCCGAGTATATTTATCCCCGACTCGAAATCCTGTATGGATATCGAGACATCTAAAATAGTATCGTCGAGGAAAATACCGCAATCTGGTGTCCAATCGACCTCTTCAGGTGGTTCGAGATCCATACAGAACCAGCAATAAGCATCACCAGTCTTTGGACAGCCATTCCAGTCATCGGCGCGGACGACCCAATAATCTACACATTCGCCATGAGTCCAAGGGGTTGGAGGCGTAAATGTCAACCTCCCAACTGTGGTGCTAATCGGAGTCCATGTCATATATGTTGGATAGCTATAAAGCACCGAATCTACCATAATTTGAATAGTAGCGGGATTCGTTCCTACATCGTCATCAACAAATTCTATGACTACCTGTTGATAATCACATGCAGACCATACCCCACAAGGTAGCGGGCTAACGGCCGTCGGCACAGGCCCTGCACACTGGCAGTCCTCCATATAAAGACAACCTACGGCTGTATCCGCAT
>JAGLDC010000015.1 GCA_023145965.1 bacterium
GGTATTTCATGAAGCATAGCTTCGAACTCGACCAGATCAGTTGCCCTTCCGTATTCCGTCCCTGATTCATCGCGGAAGATGAAATCGCCAAAACCGAGGTTCCAGTGGATATAATCGCTTAGCTCCTGAATCACAGTTGGCGAGTTCTTATCGATATAGCTAACTCCGAAGCGCTTGGCAGTTTTGGCATATTCGAAGCCAGCGCTTTGAAGCAAAACCGGAATATCGAATCTCGCACTTTTTAAGTATTCCAGCAATTTGATCCCTGCTTGCTTGTCTAATTTGGAATTTTTTGGAAAACGGATATCTGATATAACACAAAGTAAGTAATCGCGATATTTTTCTGCAAGTCCCACTGCGGACTCATAGTCGTGTGCCATGAGTATCTTCGGGCGCGTGCGCATGCGATAATTCTTTTGTATATCGTTCAATTCTTCAGAAAGTAAAAGCTGAACTTGCCCCATAACCTCGCTACAAAGTTCTGGGAGAAAGCGCGAATAGTAGAAAACTGAATCTTCCACAAGGAGTATCACTCGGACAAGCCCCACTCGAGTGTCGTGTTCAACATTTAGTAGGTCTTCAACAAACTTGATCATAGCAAGGAAAACCTTAGAATCGCCGCTCCAAAGGAATACGTCGTCGATAGCGTCCAATTTTGGGTCGGTTTTATTTATACACACAGCATCTGCTTGCACATTAAGAAGAAGCAATATTGGCATTTTTGGAAAATCGGACTTCATCTTACGAGCCATCTCGAAAGGAGTTACTTCGCCGATATGAAGCATGGTTATCACCATATCGAATTTTCTTTCACGGATTATATCAATGGCTTCTTTGCCGGTAGGAACACTAGTTATCCTTGGCACTGAGGACAGGTTAAGTTGATGATATTCTCCATAAAGCTGTTCTGAGAATCTACCATCTTGTTCGAATATGAAAGCATCATAGAAACTCGACACCAGAAGTATTTCGCGTATTTTATACGGCATAAGCTGGTGAAAAATATCTTCGCCGAACTTGAAACGGCTATAGTATCTTTGTAGGTCTTCTTTTTTCATTTTACCTCGAGTCTTATCTTCAACTACAAATAACAGGAAAAATATAATCTCATCTATATAAGAACGCAAATCTAATGTTCTCATTTACATATCATGTTTATTTAAACTTGTATGTTCAACCTTCGTGACCTTTATTTTCTATTCTCGAATTACAAATTTAAGTGGCGTTTAAGTGTATTTAATTTTGCTTGATTAAACATTGTTAGGCTTTTATTTAACTTGTGCCTTTTCTAGCATATTTAACAGTGCTTTTTTAGTTTTCTTTTTTCTTTATTATTGGAATGGACTCAGTATTATTGAGCAATTAGCGATTTTCAAAGAGGGAATACCAACCGCCGCTAACTAGCGCTGTCAATTAATCGGTAACTACAGAATGAAAAGATCATACTCGATCAATAGTGTTTCCTGATGGCTTCGAACAGGAAAAATACTCGGCTAAACCATTCTCGTATGGGGTCAACTCTTCTCGAAGTGATGGTCATGTCGGTTATTGTGTTGATTTTAGCTACATCCTTAATTGGTTTGCTTATTAATTCATTGAAACTAATAAATAGAAATCGGGCAAGGGCTTTTGCTCTCGAAAAATGCAATCAGATGATCGAGGAAATAACAGCATATAGCCTTGCTGGCGAGGACATCATAGAAATTGATCGTTTTAAAGATATTGTTCCATTACCAATTCTCTCTGCAGACACAACTATTTCCGACCCATCTAATACACTATCTGGGAATGTTTATAATAATTTTGGTAATTGGAAGTTCCTTCGAGTAATCGATATACTGCCAATTAAACAAGAACCGAGAGCTCGTATAGTCAGTGCTAAAGTATATTATAGTGATGAGGACGATCCCAGTAAGGAGGGATTACTACTTTCACAATTAACAAAGCTTCTGAAAACAGCAGGTGATATATTCCCTCCATCACAAGTGTATGATATCTATGCAATAGCCATAGAAAACACACCCGGATGGTGGGTTGACATGTCAGTTATGAAACCGATGATGCATGAGGCGATAAATCAAGTTCAAGCTAGGAATCCCGGCCTCGAGTATCGCGTTCACTGGATAACTAGAAACGGTTTCGGAAGAGACAGGTTATATTCGCCATATTTCAATCTATCTTCTGATGCCATTGATAACAACGCATTACCTTACACATATATTTATCCTTCAGCCATCGTAGGCGAAGACGGTTTTTTTACTATTCCCCTAGAGATGTTAGAGGCAACAAGACTGTTGACGGGCTCAAAATGGATAATGGAATTTATCCATATCCTTCAATAAAAGCGACACCTTCCCCACACCACTGGAAGTCCCGGTTTCACTCAAAAAAATGGCGAATTTCCTGGAGGATTCGAGGTTACCGTTACTGGCTCAGCATCATCGAGAAAGGTCTTCATTAGATTAGTAACATCGGGATGGTTTCGTAAAAGGATTCTATCTTACGAAACTATGACGATGACTTCCTCTCCAGAATATTAGATTCAAATCACATGAATTTGAAAAACCCTAAATCGCAACAGCAAACGAGGGCGGCGGCGGTTTTGGCATGGTCGATTTGCGAATGGAATAAATCGAGAAATGGTCTATCGTGAACTCTACTCGCCTGTTCTCCTGGGGCTCAAGTTCCCTGTGCAGATTAATCAGCCATTCCTCGCCGTCGTCCTCTGCCTAATAGAGAAGGTCCATCTCAACCGGTGGTTCTTCATAAAGATAGGAGAAATCCCAGAATAGATATGTATGATCAAGAAAAACCGTGCCATGTGGTGAGAATTCGATGCCGCCAACGGTGGAACCATCATCTAGATAATATAACTGTTCGATCATATTGAAGGTTACACCCTCATCTGGAACCACCGACTCGTGAATACAATAGACATGCTGGCCTGTAACACCGTCAATAGGTATGACAATGAAACTCTTGTGAATATTCTTCACAGGCCATTGATTAGAATTGGGCATTCCAAGAATTCTAGTGATTTCAGCCCTTTCGCTTAATGTGATTCCAAGAAGTTCTAGGGCCTTTTCAGCATAGAACTGCGAAACCATGTAATCTTTTAGATAAAAGCTGAGTTTCGCCCTATTTATATATATCGTGGTTTCAAGATTAAAATCGCCCGTTTCCTTTGCATAACCTAATGCGCGCTTCATCGAATCCATCGCTTTTTCTAAAATATCTGATTCCATTTCGGCAATAGAAATATTAAGATAACAGGAACCGAGTCGATTATGATCATCGATAGATTCGGCAATACTAAGGGCACAACGAAACCTCGCAAGAGCCTTATCGAATAGCCCTCGAATCGAATAGGATACTCCTCGGTTAATCTCGATATCAGCTTTAAATCCTTCGTTGTTCTCAGTAGACAAATTTCTTTCGGCAATACAATATTTCTTTTCCATCTTCTCCCACTCACCCTTTTGAAGCGCTATATTGCCCAAATCGAGATTAATGCGCGAAAAGGCGAAAGGAATATTAGAAAAACGCTCGGCAGCACAGTTGTAGTTATCCTCTGCCTCGCTTAACTTACCCCATATAAAACATATATCTCCAATGAGTTTATATATTCTGCCAATAAAATAATCGTCCTCATTTGAATGTTGCATTCAAATGGCCTTTAATATATTGTATGCACCATAATAATCGCCGAAAAACATTAGATTTTGGCAAATCGTGATCATAGTCTCGGAAAAGGGGTAACCATCGATAAGATTACGGACAATATCTTCCCGAAAAGAAGCGTCGAGCAATATTTTATCTGTAGTCTTTATGCTTTTATCGCATATATTCATAAGGCTTTGGTTAGGTAATAATTCTATATTCCTTACACATATTACGTTTTTACTGTCTTTTTTCTATTATTTTTTTAAAAATATTGACTTTTCCCTAAGTTAATTTACTTTGTTTAAAATCAATAAAGAAATTAAAACCGGATATGTTCAAGAAAGAAACAAAAAACTTTATTGTCCTAATCCTGATCTCATTAATGGCTATCCTGTTGTCGATAGCTATTATCTCAGTCAATTTCTCTCATTCCCTATCCTCCTTATTTGTTTTTACCTATGATTACGAAATACCTGAGTTTATCGTCTTCGCGTTTTTTGTTCTTCTGCTTATGCTGTTGCTCATCTTTTTCAGAAGAACAATGCACAGCTCTAAAGAGCTTAGAGAGATTCTCGATCTCACTTCATTTTTATCATCCGACGTATTCGTTCTAGCCGATCATAAGGGCAAAATCGAGTTCATATCTAAATCTATCGAAAAGACATTGAAATATGAGAGTAAATATTTTATTAAAAAACCGGTAGAAGATCTTTTTGTAATCGATAAAGAACTCGATTTTTCAGAGTATATTAAGAAAACAGAATCGGTCAATTTCAGCATCGAATATTGCAAAACAAAAAGAAGCGATGGTTCTACTATTATTCTCGAAATATACCACGCGCAAACCGATGCACTTGGAAGACACATATACCTTTTAAAGGATATAACAGATCGAATCGAAGCCGAAAAAGAGATTTCGCTATATCAAAATAAACTCAGGGCGTTATGGTCACATCTTTCACTTGCAGAAGAGCGAGAAAGGCAAAGGATCTCAGCAGATATACACGATGAGATCGGCCAATTTTTAGCTTTGGCTAAGATTAAACTCGGGGTATTAGCATCATCCGAGAATGACGAAAATGTCAAATCGAAAATAAAAATAATAAGAAACCTTATTAATCAATCCATAATCCATTCGAAATCGCTTATGTTTGAATATAACCGACCAATAATTTCGATGCTTGGCATCTCAGGTGCAATTTCTTCAATATGCGCGAAGTATAGAAACTCCCACGATTTCTTCTGCACTTTCGAAGACGACGGAAAAATAAAACCGCTTTCCAACGAGCTCTCGATGATTTTATATCAATCGACTCGTGAACTGCTCATGAATATTAAAAAGCACGCTGACGCAGAAAGAGCAACTGTAAAATTCTATCGAGACAAAGACCTAGCAATACTCGAGGTCGAGGACGATGGCATAGGTTTCGAACTTAAAGAAAATAAATTTAGCAAGATTAACACAAAGGAATTCGGCCTTTTTAGCATCTCTGAGCGGATTAAATATTACTCAGGAAACATAACAATCGATACAAAAAAGGGCGAAGGAACCCGAGTTAAAATTTCGGTTCCCATTAAAAAGGTGGAGGAATTATGATCAGAATACTTATCGTTGACGACCATCAAATTATCAGGCAAGGCATTATCGAGCTTCTTTCACGATATCCCGATTTCGAGGTTGTAGGAGAAACCGGAGAGGGCAAAAAAGCTGTTGAGCTGGCCGGGGAACTCACTCCCGACATCGTGATTATGGATATAGCCATGCCGGGCATGAACGGAATAGAGGCCACTCGCAAAATAATCTCGGCCAACCCTGAGGCAAAAATCATTGCTCTCTCCATGTATTCTGATAAATCCTTTATTACCGAGATACTCCGCGACGGTGCAAAGGGTTATTTAATGAAAGACTGCGCCTTCGAAGAGCTGGATAAAGCGATCAGAGTCGTTTTAGAGGGTAGAACATATTTAAGCTCAACTATATCTGAAATAGTCATCAACGAATATTTAAACCCAGAAAGCAAAGACCTAAATCGCGAATATCATTTGCTTACCGACCGAGAGCGGGAGGTTCTCCACTATATCGGCGAAGGTGTTTCGACAAAACAAATTGCTTATGAACTTGACGTCAGCGTCAAGACCATCGAGACCCACCGGCGCAACATCATGAAAAAGCTCGATGCCAAAAGCATCGCCGAGTTAGTGAAATTCGCTATCCGTCAGGGCTTAACCTCGCTCGAGTAGCGTTTTATCTAAAAACCACTTCATTTATTCTCCCAATCGGTGAAATTTATGTCTTGCCTTCGGTAAGCGATCTTCAAATTGGCGGAATAAGGCTCCTTCCTCCGGCAAACCACCGTTAAATCGACCATTAAGGTTTACCTCCCGGTCTCGTAGGTGTCGTTCCAACCTTATCTATTTTATAATATAGCTTTTCTATTTATTATTTTAGATATATTATTTATTCTTTTTATCTTTTATTTTTATAATATATATTATTTATTTATATTTATAGAATTTTTATTGTATTTTTATTTTTATTATTATCAAAATTATTAAATATATTAATAATTATAGCTTGCTATTTAATAAAAATATTGCTATTTTATATATAAGATTCATTAATATTAATATTAGTATATAACTTGTCATTCAAAGGAATCATAATATGTTTAAAAATAATGCATTTACATTAGATAGAATGAACATTCTTATGGAAAGAATGAACCAATTATCTAATGGATTAGATAAATATGGAACCGAGCTCGCTTATACGCCGGAGGAAATAGACGAGATAAAGAGTATCTGTGACTCTTTGCATGATTACGCCAACGATCAAAACAAAGAGGACGCCGATGTCGCGGGATTATATGCCGGACTTCACGATGAAGAAGGCAAGATGTTGAAAGCGCTTTACGATTGCCGCAAGTTCGTGCGCGGTGAGGTGGATTTCGGCGACGAGACGACGGGGAAATACCTCGAAGAGCGGTTCCGGCTCGATGAGATGGTGCCGAAACGCCGCGTCGAGCGCGTGAAGATGGCCGAGGACATCATCGAAGCGTTCGATAATCTTCCGGCGGAGCTGCCGGGCCTTGTATTTGCGGATGTTCCTTTCGAGCGGTTACGGGCGAAACTCGCTGCGACGAATGGATACTGGGACCAGGTGCAAAAAGAACGCGCCGAGCTGAAGGCCGCGACGGCGAGCCTTCGGCGAAAACGCACGGAGTGTGTCAAGACGCTACGGCGCGTTTATCTTCGCGCGACATCGTTCTGGGGAATAAACGATTTCCGGCTTTTGGAGCTGGGAATGGTGCACAAATCCGGCATCTGGACATACAAGAAAAAGCCGGAAAATTCCGATTAAAAAAAAAGAGGGTTTATTGATAAAACCCTCCTTAGAATCGAGAATGATTGTTTTTTAATACTCTGTAACTGATTGCACCTGATAACCCGCCGGCCTATCGGGCAGGTTTTGAAGCACCTGTGAGCTCCAACAGATATCGGCGTTTCCGTTGATTTTGAAATCGACGGACTGACACAATAACGATCCCCAAATATGCACCCCTTGGCCACCACCGGTGATATCGACCGAGACCTCGCCCAAAACGATAATTAATCCCGAATATTCGAATTGACCGGAAATATGGAGGTTTCCGGTAACCACCAGGACACCTGCACCGAGGGTTCCTCCAGGCCCTTGTCCTCCTCCCTCCTCATTGACAGTTCCAGCTCCAAGGCACCACGGACATACCTGCGTACCCGGCCCACCACATACGTTGCAAATTCGAGAGGGACCCACCCCTCCACTTCCACCGCAAGTCGGGCACGGAGTATATCCCAAACCGACACAGTCCGGACATATTATACTACCCGAACCACCGCAGGTTGGACATCCCGATGTTGGATCGACGCCTGTTCCTCCGCAGAAGGGGCAAGACACACCGCCAGTACCGCTACAATCCGGGCATAAACCTGTTCCCGGCGGATCGTTTTTTCCGCCGGTTCCACATCGGTAACACGACCACCAAACCAGACCGGCTGTTTTTGAAATACCGGTTCCGTGACAGATCGGGCAATCTCCCGTTCCGGCGCATATCGCACAACCATATATACCGGTACCTAAACAGCTATCGCACATAATTGCAGTTCCGCCGGTTCCGGCGCAATCCGGGCAAACGAGATACCCCAGACTATCGCAGGTCGCGCATCCAATGAGACCGGTTCCGTTGCAATCGGGACATGCTTCTGATTGCCATTCGTAACCCGTGCCGTCGCAACCCCAGCATGTGACCACGCCGGTGCCGTTGCAGTTTGGACATGGGTATTGGCTACTCCCACCGGAGGGAACATGACCGCCTCCGGCAACAGTAAAATCACCGTCGAGATAGCTAACTTTATAATCATTCGGAAACGCCCCGGCAACCCAGCCTATTGTATCTGCAAGCTCGCCGTTTGGACCGGCGTATGCCGCCGCGAGTGCCTCGAGATCTAAAGTGTCATGTTGGGGATTCACCGATCCTTCGATAACATTGCCAAAATCGTCGACTGTAAAGACTTGATCTGCCCGCATACCAATAGCATCGACAATGCTCGATGAATCGTGGATAGTGGAGACTGCGGCTCTGTGCTCTCCCGGAGGAACGGGGATATTATAGATTGCGTCGCCCCATTGGTGGTCGCCACCCTGAACAGTAAAAACATTACCGGGAAAAGCGGGCTCCTCCGCCTCGATATACAGCGGGCCGGGGATATCGCCATAGCCGAGAACAGCGTATTTGATGCGGTATTCGAGTCTTCGAACACCATTGCGCGAAACGCCTATCGAGCGAATTATTCGTTCATCCGACGAAAGCCATGTTACATCGGATGAATCCAAGATTTCAACTGAGAAAGAGCCGCCATTGGTGGGCTCATCGGTGTATATAATACCGTGGATCTGATCGTTATTGTTTAGGGAATCTATTGCCATCATTGCCCCTGATTCGGCAACATAAAAGGCTCGTTTGCGATGCCGTTCGTTGGATGATATTTTATTGTTGTAATGGCTCGCTGCAAGCACTAAAAAAGCAATAATGGATATAATGACGACGACCATCAGCAAGATTAGCATAACGCTCCCGCGAATTTCGCCCAATTTTACCCTTATTTTCCGCATAATATCACCAGCTTCATCCATTTTCTTTTTCGGCTTTTTCCCTACGCATCTTTTGAATGCGCTCTAATTTCGCTTTTTCGTCCGAATCGAGGTTTTCTAGGGCTTTCGCCGGATTTTTTATCTTTTCGAGAGCGGCCTTTCTTCTTTCTTCAATCACATTTGCATTTAGCCTAGCGATTTCCGAGTTTGCCATTTTTGGTTTGCGCTCATCTGGGAAAAGATATGATTCTTTTTGTTGAGGTAATTGTTTTGGGAAATTAGAGGTTAATTTTGCGAGCTGCTCTCCTGTGAGTTCGCCTTCAGATTGTTTTTCTGCTTCTTCAATCAACCTCCCTGTATATTTGACTTCCTCAGTTTTACCTGTTCGGAATATCAGAATAACAATTATAATAAAACACGTTATCGAAATAATCCCAAGTATCACATTCTTATTTTTACCGCGCAAAATGCCCCCTATCTTTTATCGAGCGCGATGTTAAGTATCACAGCTTGAGTGTTCAGCCTCGAACGCCTGTAATTATCGTTGTATATTGAATCTGTGTATTCTCTGTCCTTAATACTAGATCGAGACTGAACATCTAGATTGACAGCATAAATGAAGTCCATAGAATCAGGCGAGAAAGTATCCATGTCTGTCGTGTCAATTCGTGTTTCATAGGTGATTTGAATATCATCTATATTTTCCACTAAACGAATGATATTGGAGTCATTATTATATCTAACACCGAAGTATCTTAAAGTATCGGTTCCATTGATATCATAGGCCACTTTGTATGTATATTCATTGAATGAACTAACCCGGCTTTCTTTAGGCATATATCTGTCGAGTGAATCCTGTAATGTAAAATAAATAAACTTACTGCCGGAAAACATAAATTTAATGAAGGTATCAACCGTTGCCCAACATGTATCCACTTCTTCGGCCAAAGGGCTAATGAGCATAACTCGCATTCCGGGAGTATATTTAAAATTCGGCGCATCTTTAGCGAAAAAATTTTCTGAATATTTCGGCGTATTCAGAAAAGTCAAGGAGGTGAAATTATCGTAATTGCCAACAATTTTTATTGAATCCGGGCCGCTTGTAGCGCTATATGGTGTGATAGCATTGTAACCATCCGGTATCATATAGCCTGCCATGCGAATCCTATCCATAAGCTCACCGTGAACACGAGTAACAGATTCCTCGGCTTCGGCGCGAGCTTGCTGTGAAATATACCCTTTTCTTTGTCCAGAAAGGATACCAATAAGGGAAGCCATGATAATGGCCGCAATTAACATTGCGATCATTAACTCGATCAGAGTAACCCCATTTTTATTTATATGGATATGCATTTCGATAAAAAACCGTGTGATAGGTTACATTATGTTGATTATGTTTAGAATCGAACCAACTTACAGTAAGTTCAACATCTTTGATTCTGGGCTTGCCCATATTATCGACAACGATCCAAGTCCTACTAAAATCATCGATATTGTCGCTTCCGCTTTCAATAGTGGAATAACTGTATCTTCTCAGCTCCTCAATTTTCTTCTCGGCGAGATTGCCGGCCTCATTCTGCGCTGAACTCAGTGTATTCAGTCGGGCCGCACTTATGAGTGCCATCCCAATAAATGAAAGAATAACAGCTGTAATAGCAATAGCTAACATCACCTCGAGCATTGTGAATCCGTTGTTCACGAATATCTTTCTCTCTTTATTAATGGCCAAAAACCGTTACTCCAACTGCCCGCTTTTTAGATTAGGTGGCGCACCATCGTGGACCTCGATCCATCCGCTTTGCATATTTACTGCAACGGTTTTAAATTCGGAAGTTACTATTCCTTTGATAACAACGATGGCTTCTTTTGATGCTTTTCCATCGTCGAGAAAGCTGAATGTTGCAATACCAGAGAACCTTTTACTTCCAAAAAAACCGGAGAAAATATCGACACCTTTAGGGGCTGTAAATTTTTCTATTACCTTTTCTGCTGAATCCTGAATCCCATCTTCATCGCTATCTATCCAACCGATGATAGATTCTGTGTCGAAATCGACATTCACTCTTATATTTCGCTTACTTACACGAGCCTCTGTGCCAATAACTTTAAGTGTTGCGGCGGCATTATTCGTTTCTCCAATTAGCCTCTGATGGTTTATCGCTTTTCTGAAACCAACCACAGACATAGTAGCTAATACAGTTAGAATGAGCACAACAGACATCAATTCGAGTAATGTAAACCCTTTTATTTTCTTCATATTTTTTGACATATCAACTCAATGCCATTCAAGGAAATATTAAAAAGACTTCTTTATCTATATTATAGTATAGAAAAGAAAAAGACTGCTTCAATCGGGCTATCTCTTATTGTGATCTTCGATTTACCTTAGATATAATTAAGCTTTATAATTAGATTACCTTTTAACTTGATATTCCTGGTTTAATCTACATTCTGTATTTATGATCGATTTTAAGCTATTAAAAACTGACAATCTCGCCCGAGCGGGCACCATTTACACCTCTCACGGAGAAATACATACACCGGTGTTTATGCCGGTTGGCACTCGCGGAACGGTAAAAACTCTCGAGGTTCGTGACATAGAAATGGAGAATTACTACATTATCCTCAATAATATGTATCATATGTATTTGCGCCCTGGACTAGAACTTATCGAAGAGATGGGAGGGCTTCATTCATTCATCGGATGGAACCGCGCTATATTGACAGACAGCGGCGGATTCCAAATTTTTTCGATGACCAATCTGGCCAAGGTAAAGAACGAGGGTGTCCGTTTTCAGAGCCATCTCGATGGAAGCTACCATTTCTTTTCTCCAGAACGCGCCACAGAAATCCAATATAGAATGAGACCGGATATTTTCATGGCTTTCGACGAATGTCTCGGCTATCCCTCAACAGAAAGTGATATCGAACGCTCCGTCGAATTAACACTGAGCTGGGCACGCCGATGTAGGGAAGAATGGGACAGACTACTTTCATCAGACAGTAATAACGATTCTGGACCATCGCTTTTCGGGATTGTTCAGGGGGGAGTGAACGAGAAATTTCGCCGATATTCGGCGCAAAAGACTGTGGAGTTAGACTTCCCCGGGTATGCTATCGGAGGCCTTTCAGTAGGTGAACCAAAAACGCTTATGTGGACTGCTCTCGATGCCTGTCTTCCAGAGTTGCCTATCGAAAAACCTCGCTATCTTATGGGAGTGGGCACTCCAGCCGACATTGTAGAAGCAGTGGCAAAAGGGGTAGATATGTTCGACTGTGTTCTTCCGACGCGTAATGCACGTAAAGCAACTGTTTTTACATCTCGTGGAAAAATTTCCTTAAAGGCAGCTTATTTAGCAAGGGACGAACGCCCCATCGATCAAGAATGCGATTGTTATACATGTAAACATTACACGCGAGCTTTTTTACGACATCTCTTCTCTGTAGGCGAGATCACTGCTATGCGCCTCGCGACAATACATACGCTTCATTATTATAAAACCCTCCTCGACAACATCCGCCTAGCCATTCTAGAAGATCGTTTCGAAGATTTCCGCAAAGAATTCCATTCCCGCTATAAAGATGAGATAATTAAAGAATAGAACTTGAATTATAAGAAATATCCTTCCCACTCTATACGTTAGCGCGAAATTCGCAGATATAGAAATTTCATGTCAGCACTATCGATCACCGGAATAGAGCTACAATATCTTGATTTCGATACCAAAATAATCATAAAAAAAGGCGCATTCAAGTGCGCCCCTTTTGCATTTAAACACTTTGCTCTATTATCTTTGCTCATTTAACAATTCATTCTACGAAGATACTAACTCGATCATCACCGTCTTCAACAGAAACAATTTCGCCATCGGCGCCTTCTTTAATAGCCATGACAATTGCTTCAAGATCTATCTCGTGTTCATCGAGTTGAGCTCGAGCATCAGAGGGGAGAAGCCCTTGCATTTTCGTTAGAATTTGCACAAGCTTTAACGGAAGATTAACCTTCACTTTTTCGACACCGCCCTCGGAGATGCGAATTCTCAACCAGCGGTTGGGTTTTTCTGATTCGTCAATTATTTTAGCGCCTTTGCAATCGCTTTCTTGAATAAATCCAAGCGTATCTAGAAGACGCGCTGCCTCATCGGCTGAAATCTTGCCGTTTTCGAGCATACTTAATATCTGGTTCCTTTCTTCGGACACAATCCCTCCTTATATTAATAAGAACTTCAAGTAAGACGGTTTGATTTTTTGAGTTTCGACTGCACAATTCAGGCTGATCTGGTTTTCAACATCGTTATTTTCGCTATCATCATTCGTCTTCTTTCCCATAACGACTCACTTTAAGGGGTCTTTTAAATTTGGTCTCCTGCGCTGGATTTTAATCCACCGTGGACGAGGTCTTTCTTCGTTTTTCATTTTTTCTCCTTCATTTAATAGTAACATTTATATAACCGTTTTTATTGTATAATTCGATTATTATATCTGCGTTTTCGGGTTTAACTTCCTTTGCAAACTCCAACTCCTCTGGCAAATCGACATCTTCAAAAGGGCTATCGAGCTTGAGTGAAACAACATACCCCTTAGGAACTACAACATCCATGTTACCAGAGAGAGTTTTGCAAATATAGCGCCCCTTGCTTTCTATTTCCATAGAGATATTGCCGCTTTTAGTTTCTAACGAGGCTATTCCCGTTATTCCAATCAGTTCAATATTTCCAGAAATGCTTCGAATATCCCATCTTCCAGAACACTTTTCTATAAAAATATTTCCAGAGACACTTTCAATAGAGGTCTCCAAATCGAGCTTTTTTGCTTTGAGATCTGTACTAACCAGATTTAAAGATGCAGTCGATCGCGGCTTGACGTAAGCTGTAAAATTGGCATTTATGCTATCGATATTGAGAATATTATCCTCAACTATCGTTCTCATAGGCCAACCAGTGCCATCGATAATTGTCTCACCATCGGATGGTATAAGTTGAACATCTCCGTTGACTGCTTTAATAAATAGGTTATCCACCCCATGAAAAGTTTTTTTTCCTCCAGAAGTCCCTACCGATCCGAACGCTGCGGAGACAGCTTTACCTATCTGCTCGGGAATCATTTCCACCTTCATCATAAATTCTTTGGGTATTTTAGGAGGTGCCGATATATAAAAACCCTTCGTTTTTTTTTCACTAACGGCTTTAATAAGCCTCTCGGCCTCTTCAGAGTTGATTTTACCATTTTCTAGAAGTTTCAATATTCTTGTAATTTCTTCTCCCATTATCTTTCCTCCTCCAATTTTTTAAGCGCTTCTGAAACATCCATTTTGCCTTCTTCAAGGTTTTTCAAGATATCAATCCTATCATTTGATTCGATAGGTATCTCATCGAGGCCAAGTGCGATATTTATCTCTCGAAGACGGGTTTTTACTGTCGGATAACTAAGTCCAAGGCGCGCCTCCATTTG